>WAOH01000043.1 GCA_015521385.1 Thermoproteota archaeon | reverse complement strand
TATAAGAGACAGGTTAAATATTGATACTGTAAAAAAGATTTAGTTTGAATTCTCAATTGTTATAGCTCAGAATAATGAATATACCACGCCGTTATCCTCATCAAAGAGTATATTGTGGGGTCGCTGGGTTGATATATAAGCACGCCGCAATATGTTAACGATAGATCACATGTCGGAACCGTTGTCGGAGACCCTCAGGATAAAGGTCTGGGGGATAGTGCAAGGGGTGGGATTCAGGCCGTTCGTGCACAGGATTGCCAAGCTCTGCGGGGTGAGTGGGTACGTTAGGAATATGGGAGGAAGCGAGGTAGAGATTCACGTTGAGGGGGACGCCACCAGAGTGGCCGAGTTCATCAAGAAGCTACTTACAGAGAGACCGCGCCCCGCAAGGATAGAGGGATTCGAGGCGGTTTCAGTTCCACCGCTCGGCCTCGAGGGGTTCGAGATACTCCCGAGTGAGAGGAGGGTCGGCGCCTACTCGATGATTCCTCCCGACATCTCGGTGTGCGACGATTGCCTGAGGGAGGTTTACGATCGAAGCGACAGGCACTACAGGTACGCGTTCAACAGCTGCGCCTGGTGCGGTCCCAGGTTCTCCATGATGGTGGGCGTGCCCTACGACAGGCAGAACACCGCAATGATAGACTTCCCGCTGTGTGACGACTGCAGGAGGGAGTACGAGGATCCCTCAAACGTGAGGAGGTTCCACGCCCAAGGAATATCCTGTCCCCAGTGCGGTCCGATCCTCTGGTTGGAGGATGAGAAGGGGGAGAGGGTGGACACCACGGATCCCATAAGGGAGACGGCTAGGATCATCGATGCGGGAGGAATAGTTGCGATAAAGGGATTGGGAGGCTATCACATCGCCTGCCTGGCGACCGACGATGATGTAATCTCTGAACTGAGGAGGAGGAAGAAGAGAGGGGAGAAACCCTTCGCCCTCATGGCCCTAGATCTGGATACCGCTCGCACGCACTTTAACCTAAATCGAGTGGCTGAAAGCGTCCTCACCAGCCCCGAAAGGCCCATATTGCTCGTCCCCAAGAGAGAGGGAAGCCCCATCTCCGAGCTTGTGGCGCCTGGGCTGACGACCGTGGGGGTCATGCTCCCCTACACCCCGTTACACCACATGCTGCTCAACGACACGAGGGATAGGATACTGGTGATGACCAGCGGCAACGAGCACAACAAGCCAATGTGCACCACCGTTGAATGCGCCAGGAAGCGGTTGAGGGGCATAGCTGACTACTTCCTCCATCACAACAGGCGCATCGTCAACAGGGTTGACGATAGCGTCGTCAGATTCACTGGTGGGAGGGTAACCCTGCTCAGGAGGGGGAGGGGTTTCGCGCCCGCTTGGATAAGACTTCCCTCCCAGCTGAACCGTCCAGTCATAGCATTCGGGGCCGAGTTACAGACCAGCGGCGCCGTGGGATTCTCCGACAAGGTGGTGCTGACTCAGTACATAGGGGATACGGACGAGTTGGAGAACTTGGAGTTCTTGGAGAGGATGCTCAGGTTCTTCATGGAGACCTACGGGATCGATCCGGCGGAGGCGGTGCTTGTTGCGGATATGCACCCCAACTACTCCACTAGGAGATTGGCCGAGAGATGGGCTCACCTCCATGGGTCCGAGCTCAGGCTAGTGCAGCACCACCACGCCCACGTTACCTCGGTGATGTCCGAGGTGGGGGTGAAGCAGGGTGAGAGGGTCGTGGGGATAGCGGTTGATGGGCTGGGTTTCGGGGATGATGGCACGCTCTGGGGTGGCGAGGTCCTCGTAGCCAGTTACGATGGATATGAGAGGGTCGGCCATCTCAGACCCCAGCCCATGCCGGGCGGTGATAGGGCTTCCAGGTATCCGGTCAGGATGTTGATAGGCATGCTGAGCACCTTCATGTCGGATTCGGAGATATGGGAGGTCCTGAGAGAGCGCCGATTGGTGGGTAAGCTTCCCGGAGGTGAGATGGAGGTTGAAATGGCCCTGAAGCAGTGTCCGAAGGCGCCACGCATATCGAGCGTCGGGAGGGTCTTGGATTCCATCTCAGCCCTGCTGGGGGTATGCTTCGAGAGGACTTACGAGGGAGAGCCGGCCATGAAACTGGAGGCATTCGCTGAGGGAGGTTCCCTCATCCAGGAACTGGATGTCCCGGTGAGGGGAGGCGTCGTGGATACCAGCGAGCTGCTGGAGGATATCCTCAGCAACGGGGACCAGGACGGGAGGGACCTGGCGTACACATCGATTTACCTGCTGGGAAGGGCCTTGGGGGAGATCGCTCTGGAGGCTCTGAATGAAGCGGACTCCAACCTCGTCGTTGTCTCTGGGGGTGCGGCCGTCAACACTGTGCTGATAAGAGGAATCGAGGATGCTTTGAGCGGGGAAGGGGTCAGACCTATCCTGAACTCAAAGGTGCCTCCGGGTGACGGGGGGATCGCCCTAGGTCAGGTCGCGGCTCAATTGGGTGATGGATGATGGATGTCTCCGCTCCCTTCAGGGATCCCGGGATCTCCCGTTTGATCGTGGGTAAGATCGCCAGGATTGCCGGTGATCTAGATGATCACGTGAAGATAATGGACTTCTGCGGGACGCACGAGTGGACCATCACCCACTACGGGATAAGGTCTCTGATGCCTAATAACGTCGAACTCGTCGCTGGTCCGGGATGTCCCGTGTGCATAACTCCCGGGTACTACGTGGACATCGCCGTCAAGCTGGCCATGGAGGGGGTCAGGGTATTCACGTTCGGGGACGTGTACAGGCTTCCGGGAAGCTCTAAAGGCGCGCCCAGGAATCTGGAGGAGGCCAGATCCGAGGGAGCTGATGTCAAGATAGTTTACAGCGTAGCTGACGCTGTAAAGCTCTCTTCGGATGGTAAAGAATCCGTTTTTCTGGCGGTGGGCTTTGAAACCACGGCACCCGCGACTCTGGGCCCCATTTATAGAGGAGCAGTCCCGGACAACCTGAGCTTCATCGTGGTCCATCGACTGACCCCTCCCATAACCAAGTACGTCCTGGAAAACTATCCTCAATCGCCGATACGCGGTATAATAGCTCCTGGACATGTCTCAGCCATAACTGGGGCAGCTGAGTGGAAGTTCGTGGCAGAGGACTACGGAATTCCGGTGGTGGTGTCCGGCTTCGAGCCTGTAGATGTTCTCCTTTCCATACTGGAGATCCTGAGGCAGGTAAGAGATGGTCGCGCCGAACTGGTGAACGAGTATTCCAGGGTGGTTAGGTGGGAGGGAAACCTTAGGGCTAAGGAGATCATGAGGTCCACTTGCGAGGTAGTCGAGGCCGGATGGAGGGGGATAGGCTTCGTCCCCGAGAGCGGTCTCCGACTGAGGAAAGGTTATTCGAAGTACGATGCCCTAGTCAGGTACGGCATACCCGAGCTATCCAAGGAAGCGTGGCTGGAGGACCTCCCACCAGGATGCAGGTGCGCGGAGGTCACCCTTGGCATGGCGAAACCGACCGATTGCCCTCTCTTCAGGAAGGTCTGCACTCCCGAGAGACCTTACGGACCATGCATGGTTTCTTCAGAGGGAACCTGCCTTATATGGGCCAAGTACGGCGGGGATGAGCTGCTCAGGGGACTCAGGGAGGAGTTCGAGCCACCTTAAAGTAACACTATAACGTATGTTTAGTAATACTTATGAGTAATGCACCACGCACTCCCAGGGGTGCGATGTGCACATACCCGACGGGTTCCTGAGTCCCCTAGTGGCTCTCTCCCTCTACGTGATCTCCCTGATAGTGGTTGCGTACTCAGGAAGGAGGTATTTCAGGGAAGGGGGCGACATCTACTACCTCTCGGTGATGGCCGCTGGTATCTTCGCAGCCCAGATGTTGAACTGGCCCATACCGGGGGGGACTTCGGCGCATTTGGTGGGAGGAGCCCTTGACGGCGTATTGCTGGGTCCTTTCGGCGGATGTCTGGCCATGTTCATGAACCTACTCGTCCGGTGCATCCTAATGGGCGATGGGGGAATCACCGCCTTGGGCGCGAACGCGTTCAACATGGCCGTGGTGGACGTGTTCCTAGGGTACCTGATCTACAAGGTCGCCATGCGCATGTCCGGCGGGAGGAAGTTTCTATCCGGTTTCCTAGCTGGCTGGTTGGCTATAGCTGCGGCTGCCGTTGCGTGCGGGGTGGAGATAGGGCTGTCTCCCCAGTTCGGCTATCCATTGAGCGTGACGGTTCCCGTGATGGGAGCGTGGCACCTAGCCCTGGGACTTGTGGAGGGGCTGGCCACCGGGTTCATAGTCAGCCGAGTCGGGGGGGTCGGTGAATGAGGAGGTCCTACCTGCTGATCCTGATACTCGTGCTCGTGAGTCCGATCTTCGGGGTCATAGGAGCCGATATCGTGGGGTACCACGAGCCCCTAGACGTGGCCGCAGAGATGATCGGGCTGGGGGAGAGCGAGCCTGTATGGAGCGGGATATTCCCAGATTACACGGTGCCGGGCGTACCAGACGTCATCGGGTACGTGATATCGGGATTGGTGGGCGTCGGCGTCCTGCTACTGCCAGCCGTGTTGAGGGGTAGAAGAGATTGACATGGTTCGAGAACACGTTCTCAGATTTAGTGAAGGCGTTAGGGGACTGGATAGCTTCATTTGAATTGCTCAGAGGGAGGATTCACGTCCCACCGGTTCTATCCTTCCTCACAACTGTTTTTCTGGCATCCATCCCCTCTTTCTCCTCAAATGCGATTCAACTCGTGTATCTAGCTCTGATGTCAACGTTGTGGGGATTCTGGCTCGTTGGAGGCAGGTGGGTGAGGTTCCTGAAGATCTCCGCGGCCTGGGCGGCCTTCACATCCGTTATAATGGTTCCAAAGGTGTACCTGTCCGGATCTCTCTACCCCCTAGTGACGCCCCTCAGGGTGCTGTCCAGCCTCCTAGTCTTGGAAGCGTCCGCTGCCCTCTTCGGGACCAGATCCATACTCGGAGGGTTGGGATTTCTGGCGCCCCAGCTTCCCGAATCAATGGATGTAATGCTCGGGCAGATCTCGTACTACCTGAGGAATATCGGTTGGCTGATAGTGGCCAAGGGGTCCAGGAACCTAGAAGAGAGTCCCTCCAAGAAGTACGAGGTGCTGTCCCTCGCGGCC
Source organism: Thermoproteota archaeon (assembly GCA_015521385.1). Classification (GTDB taxonomy): domain Archaea; phylum Korarchaeota; class Korarchaeia; order Korarchaeales; family Korarchaeaceae; genus Korarchaeum. Next base: position 920 of record WAOH01000043.1, on the reverse strand, counting down.
TCGGAACTACTTAATCGTGGCAGGGAGAGGGCACTTACTATCTCTTTGGTCAGGAGGTCGAGGTTGTGGGATTCCATCCCCGATGACAGGGGGAGTCTGAGGGATATCGTTTTGATGGCGATCTTCCTACTATCGATGTCCCTGTCCTGCGTGAGGTGGATCTAGTGATCTCGCTGAGGGATGTCCACTACTCGTACCCCGACGGGACGCCCGCCCTGAGGGATGTCAATCTTGATATCAGGCCCGGCGAGGTGACTTTCGTCCTCGGGCCCAATGGCTCCGGAAAGACGACCCTGCTCCTATTAATGGCCGGTCTCCTCAGTCCTACTCGAGGGGAGGTCCTCTTTAACGGCAAACCGATCGGAAATTGGTTCAGAAAGCACTGTGGCATACTATTTCAGGATCCCAGGGATCAGCTCCTAGCTCCCACCGTGTGGGAGGACGTGGCTCTGGCCCCCAAGCAGCTGGGCCTCGATGAGGAGGCCGTGAGCGAGAGGGTCAGGAAAGCGCTTCAATTCTTCGAAATCGAGGACCTATCGTCTAAATCTCCATTGAGGCTTAGCAGGGGTCAGGCCGCCAAAGTGGCTCTTGCTGGGCTTCTCGCCCACGATCCAGAGGTGCTTCTCCTAGATGAGCCGTGGTCCTCCTTAGACGCCGACGGAATGGATCGTCTTATAAAACTAGTGAGGGAGTTCAGAGAGAGGAACAAGATCGTGGTGATAAGCTCTCAAAACTCCGATATGGCTGCCGAAGTGTCCGATGTGGTCCACATCTTGAAGGACGGGGAACTCGTCATGAGTGGCCCTGCTGACGACCTGCTCGTGAGGGTAGGCGAACTCCGGGGAGTTGGGATCAGACCCCCTATCATACCTTCGGTTTCCAAGGAAATTTTCCCCGACGACCAACCGGCGCTCAAGCTT
>WAOH01000042.1 GCA_015521385.1 Thermoproteota archaeon | reverse complement strand
TATAAGAGACAGGTTGTCGAGGACGGTCAGGTTGGAGAGGGGCTTCACTATCTGGAAGGTGCGGCCCACACCCAGCTTGGTTATCTCGTAGGGCCTCCGCCCGGTGATGTCCCTCCCGTCGAAGAATATCCTCCCCCTGTCCGGCCTGTAGTATCCGGAGATCAGGTTGAACATCGTGGTCTTTCCGGCCCCGTTGGGCCCGATGAGCCCCACCCTCTCCCCCTCGTCGACGGAGAAGGAGACATCGTTGACCGCCACCAGCCCACCGAACCTCTTCACCACTCCCTTGACCTCCAGCAGGCTCATCCCTCCTCACCACCCTCCTCCCTCTTCCTCAGGTAGCCCTTCTTCTCGAGCCAGCCCATGATGCCCTCGGGCGCGAGCAGCGATATGGCCAGCAGGATCACGCCTAGCACGAAGACGTGGAGCCCGTAGAACCTCGGGAACCTGGACACAACGTAGACCCTGACGTACTCGCTTATGGGGACGAAAACGAAGGAGCCCACTATCGGACCGACGAAGGAGTATATCCCTCCCAAGATGCCGGCTATGGTTATGTAGACCGAGACCGATATCAGATCGAAGACGGCAAAGGGATCGACGAACCTGAACCTGACGGTGTATATGCCCCCTCCTATACCGGTGAAGAGGGCGCTGAAGAACATAGCCACCATCTTGTACTTGAACGGGTTGATCCCGAGGCTCATGGCCGCGTCCTCATCCTCCCTTATCGCCTGGAGGTAGTAACCTATCCTGCTCCTCACCAGCGGGTACATGATCAGGAGCTCGAGTCCCAGCAGCCCTAGGGCCAGGTATATGTAGACGTAAGAGCCCGCGTACTGCAGGTAGTAAAGCTTCTGCTCCTCAGGAACTATGGGGGACTGCAGACCAGCTGATCCTCCCACATAGTCCCAGGAGATGAAGATGAGCTTGAATATCTCGCCCACGGCTATCGTAGCTAAAGCGAACCAGTGGCTCCTCAACCTGAAGAGGGGGACGCCCAGAGCCAGGCCGACCAGCGCAGCTACCAGCCCCCCAGCGAATATGCCCACCCAAGGCGTCACCCCGTAGTAGAGCATGAGGATCATGGTCGTGTAGGCGCCGACCCCGAAGAAGACCGCGTGTCCGAAGCTGAGCTGCCCTGTGTAGCCCTCGAGCAGGTTCCAGGCCATCGCCATTATGGAGAACATGAGGCAGAGGAGCATGGCGTTCGCTGCGAATGGCAGGTCGAGCTTCCAGAAGATCAGGGGAGCGACCAGCATCACGGCAGCTACGATCAGGAAGTACTGGCCGTTCCTACCGCTCAATCCCTCCTTTATGAACTGAAGCATGCCACATCACCTCTGCTCGGTCCCGAAGAGCCCGGTGGGCTTCACCAGAATTATGGCGATGAAGAGGAGGAACGCGACGACGTCCTTCAGCGATGGAGATATGAAGAGGGCGCTGACGGACTCGGTGACCCCTATTATTATCCCGCTTATGTATGCGCCGAAGACGCTCCCGAAGCCTCCGAACACCACGACTATGAAGGCTATCAGGGCGTAGAACCCTCCCATCTCCGGGTGAATCGGGAGGAAGGTGGCGACAAGGGTCCCGCCGACAGCAGATATCCCGACCCCGATGCCGAAGGCTATCCAGTACATCTTCCTCACGTTGATGCCCATGAGGTAGGCGGCCATCCTGTTCTGGGAGACTGCCCTGAGGGCGACTCCCGTGTAAGTGGTCTTCAGGAAGACGTAGAAGGCCACGGCCACTCCCAGGGACACGAAGAAGGCTATAAGCCTGGGAAGCTGGAGGCTTATCGTCCCGAACCTGAATATCACGTCCGCGTAGGGGACGTATATCCTCTTCGTGTAGGGGCCGAAGGCGGCCTCGGCGCCGTACCTGATCATAAGGAGCACCGCAAAGGTGGCGGTGATCTGGCTGACCATCGGCGCGTCCAGGACCCTCTCTATCACTACCCTCTGGGTGAGCACCCCCAGCGCGAAGGTCACCAGGAAGGAGAGCGGGACGCTCAGCAAGGGGTCGACGCCGGCCAGGGTGAAGGCCCAGTAGGTGATGAAGGCCCCGAGCATCATGTAATCTCCCTGAGCGAAGTTTATCACGTCCATTATACCCCAGATAAGCGCGAGACCCATCCCAACGAGGGAATAGACGCTCCCTATGAGGATACCACTGACTACGGCATTGGCGACGTAATCCAGACCTACCAAAGCCGACCCTCCGCAAAAATAGGGGTGGGGAAGTTCAGCCCCTCTCGCTCCACTTGGGCATGGGGAACACGGGCTCGGCAGTCGCGAACTCCTCGGGGAAGACGGTGTGGTACTTCCCGTCCTCCATCATCTGGACGACTATACCCTGACCGAGGGTGTTCTGACCGTTGGAATCGAACTTAACTCCCTTCCAGGGCATGATCAGCTTGTCTCCGGGGATGTTCAGGCTCGCCAGGGCGTCCCTTATCGCCTTCCTGAACTCCTCCAGGTTGGCGGGGCTGGCCTTCTTGCCTGCCTCCTCCAGGGCGTAGTAGAGCACCCAGGCGCCGGTGTAGTCCCTGGCCGAGTTGCCGTTGAGGTCAACCCCGTACTTGGCCTTGTACCTGTCGTTCACCTCCTTGAGCTTCGGTATCTTCTGGCCGAGGTCCCAGTTGAAGACCTCCCTGCTGAAGATGTAGAACCCGTCCTTGCCCACCTGCTTGACGTAGCTCGGGTTTATGAAGCCGGCGTCCTGCGCCAGTATGGCCTTCGGGTTGAAGTCCCTCTGCTTAGCGGTCTGGACGAAGAGTATGGCGTCCTGCACGTAGCTGGCCACGAGCACGAGATCGGGATTGGCGGCCTTAAGAGTGTCTATCTCGCTGTCCATGGAGGTTATCGTGGCTGCGTGGTAGCTCACCACCTTTACTATCTGGTAGCCGGCTTGGGTGAAGTACTTCTGCCAGGCCCTGGCGGTGGCGGTTCCCCACTCGGTGTCCTCGTGTATTATCGCTATCCTCTTTATCTGGTTACCGTACTTCTTGTTCAGCCAGTTCACGAAGTCCACGTGCTGCTTGGCGAACATCTCGTCGTGCGGGGTGGTCCTGAAGAACCACTTGTATCCCCTGGCAGTGAGGGTCGGCGACGTAGACTCGGGGTTGAGCATGGGGACGTGGTACCTCTCGCACACCTCGCTGACGGTCTTGGTGACGGCGCTCTGGTAGGAGCCCAGCATGGCCACTACCTTCTCCTCGGTTATGAGCCTCTCGGCCTCAGCAGCGCCGGTCTCGGGCTTTCCAGCGCTGTCTCCAAACACGAGGACGATCTTGGCCCCTCCCAGACTCTTGATACCGCCAGCTGCGTTTATCTCCTCGACGGCGAACTCCAACCCTCTTTTCAGGTCGGCTCCGGTCTCAGCTAGCTTGCCCGATAGTGGGAGGACCACTCCTACCTTGACTTCCTTAACCGCGCCCCCTCCTCCCTGCATCATCAGGACAGCGGCCGCCACGATAATGACAACGATTACAACAATAGCGGCTAGAAGGGACTTACTTAACCCCCTTCTCCTCACCAACGCGACCACCTTTGATCTAATTGTGTCGACAGCCTTACATATATACCTTTCCATCGAAAGGTAAAAATCTTTGAAAAATAAACGATTTTGACGACCGTAAAGATTAAAAGTTAGGTAAAGATCTTTGATGGTAAAGAGTTGACCGGATCGGGATAGGAGATGTGGAGGACGGGAGTCGACATCGGGGGGACCTTCACCGATATCGTCTTCCTAGATGAGGAATCCGGCGAATTAAAGGTTTTGAAAGTTCTAACAACTCCTAAAAGGCCTAGTAAAGCTGTTCTGTCCGGTTTGGAGGATTCCAGGATAGAATTGTCCGACATCTCAACTCTGGTGCACGCCACGACCCTAGGCACCAACATGTTCTTGGGTCAGGAGGGGCTCGTCCCTCCCAAGGTCGCCCTGATCACCACCAAGGGCTTTAGGGACGTCTTGGAGATAGGAAGGCAGCGCAGACCCGAGCTCTACAACCTCTTCTTCGAGAAGCCGCCGCCCCTGGTGAGGAGGAGGGACAGGTACGAGGTGGAGGAGAGGATCGACGCTTGGGGAAACGTGATAACCCCCCTTAACGTGGAGGAGGCAGAGAAGCTCGCTGATGTCATCTGCGAGAAGGGGTACGAGGTGGTCGCAGTCTCCTTCCTTCACAGCTACATGAATCCCATGCACGAGGAGAGGATGTACCAGATACTGAAGGAGAGGTGCCCAGACCTCGATGTCATACTCTCATCCAAGGTGAACCCCGAGCACAAGGAGTACGAGAGGACCAGCACCACGGTCGTCAACGCCTTCCTGAGGAAGCTCCTCTCTGCTTACCTGACGAACTTGGAGAGGGAGCTCAGGGAGAAGGGGTTTGAGGGAAGGCTTCTAGTCATGCAGAGCAGTGGCGGGGTGTCCAAGGTAGAATACGCTGTGGAGAGGCCCGCGGCCTTCATAGAATCCGGTCCAGCCGCCGGGGCGGTGGCCGTCGCATACTACTCAAAGCTGACCGGCGACGAGAGGGTGATAGGGTTCGACATGGGCGGGACCACCGCCAAGGCCTCGACGGTGATAGGAGGTGAGCCGACGGTCACCACCGAGTACGAGGTGGGTGGGAAGGTCCACGCCGGCAGGCTGGTGAAGGGATCCGGCTACCCAGTGAGATTCCCCTTCATAGATCTGGCGGAGGTCAGCGCCGGTGGCGGCACCATAGCTTGGATAGACGAGGGCGGGGCCCTGAGGGTCGGCCCCATAAGCGCGGGTGCTGAGCCGGGTCCGGCCTGCTACGGTAGGGGAGGGGACAAGGCCACGATAACGGATGCGAACTTCCTCCTAGGCAGGTTGGGGAAGAAGCTCGCGGGGGGAAGCCTGATACTGAGGAAGGAACTGGCAGAGAAGGCCATCGGTGGTCTGGCCGTGGAACTGGGACTGGAGATGGAGGAGGCCGCGATGGGCATAATAAAGCTGGCCAACACGGTCATGGCCAAGGCCCTGAGGATAGTCACGGTGGAGAGGGGTCACGATCCCAGGGACTTCGTCATGTACGTCTTCGGAGGTGCTGGGCCCCTGCACGGGGTGGAGCTAGCTAGGGAACTCGAGGCGAGGGAGGTGCTGATACCGGTCCATCCGGGGGTCTTCTCTGCGTTCGGACTCCTCCTAACTGACTACAGGGTGGACACGGTCAGGAGCGTGATGAAGCTGGCAGAGGAGATCGAGGACAGGGAGGTGGAGGAGGCGCTCGCTCAGCTCGAGATGGAAGCCGGTAAGGAGCTCGAGGGGGTCGGGGAGGTACACGCCATCCCGAGCTTGGACATGAGGTACAGAGGGCAGGCCTACGATCTCAACGTGCCATGGAGGGGATCGGTCGATCAGGCCATAAGGGACTTCCACGCCACCCACGGGAGGGTATACGGGTTCTCATCTCCGGATGAGCCCGTGGAGGTGGTGAACGTGAGACTAGCACTGATAGGATCACTGAGGAAGCCTCAGTTCCCCAGAACGAGAGCCGAGGAATACAGGCCGGAGCCCGAGGGATCTAGGAAGGTGTACTTCGATGACAGGGGTTGGGTAGATGCGTCCGTCTACTCTAGGGAGAAGCTTAGGCCCGGCGCCACGCTCGAAGGACCGGCCGTCGTCGAGGAGTACGACTCAACGACCTTGGTCCCGCCGGGACACCTGCTGAGGGTTGACGAGTTCGGGAACCTCAGGATAAGGGTGATGTGAAATGGTCGATCCGGTCACCGTGGAGGTGATCAGGAGCTCCTCCTCCTACATAGCCGAGGAGATGGGGATAGTGCTTAGGAACGCGGCCTACTCCCCGAACATAAGGGACAGAATGGACCACAGCTGCGCTATCCTCCTGGAGAACGGGGAGATGATAGCCCAGGCCGAGCACATACCCGTCCACCTGGGGAGCATGGCCGTTGGCGTCAAGAACACGATAGACTACCTGCAGAGATCCTCGATAGAGCTGGAAGAGGGCGACATAATCGTGCTGAATGATCCCTACATAGCGGGAACGCACCTGAACGATGTGACCATGGTGAAACCACTCTTCCACAGGGGAGAGGTGTTCGGGTACGTGGCGAACAAGGCCCACCACGTCGACATCGGGGGAATGGTTCCCGGAAGCATAAGCGGAAGCGCCAGGGAGCTGATCCAGGAGGGACTGGTCCTCCCCCCTCTGAAGATAGTCAGGAGGGGCCAGCTCGATATAAGCGTGCTCAACCTTATCCTGAGCAACGTGAGGGTTCCCAGATACACTAGAGGGGATCTGAAGGCCCAGATCGCTGCCCTCAACGTCGGTGAGAGGAGGCTTAGGGAGCTGATAGACAAGTACGGGCTGGAGACCGTGGTGGAGGCTTGGAACAGGACGATAGACTACACTGCCAATTATCTGAGGGGGAAGCTGAAGGAGGTGCCCCCGGGCCTCTACAGCGCCGAGGATTACATGGAGGCCGATGACAGGCTGCTGGCCATAAGGGTCAGGGTGCAGCTCTCTAGGGAGTCCATAAGGGTGGACTTCACCGAAACGGATGAGCAGGTCGATATCCCCATAAACGCCGTCTACGGTGTGACGGTCGCCGCCACCTCCTACGCGATAAAGGCGGCCTTGGACCCGGATCTTCCCATGAACTACGGTTTCTTCAAGGTAGTGAGGATAGAGACCAAGGAGGGAACGCTCGTCCACCCGAAGAAGCCCGCTCCAGTCGCTGCGGGCAACGTGGAAACATCCCAGAGGATAGCCGAGACCGTCCTGAAGGCTCTGGCCGAGCCACTGAGGGGAAGGATACCAGCCGCATCCCACGGAAGCATGAACAACGTGATGGTGGGAGGCATACACGAGGGGAGGAGCTGGGCATTTTACGAGACCATCGGCGGTGGGATGGGGGGCAGACCGGGTAAGGACGGCGTGGACGGGGTCCACACCCACATGACGAATACAATGAACACGCCCATAGAGGTGATAGAGAGGGAGTGCCCCGTCCTGTTCGTGGAGTACAGCCTCAGGGATGATTCGGGAGGCCCCGGCAAGTACAGGGGAGGGCTGGGAATAACTAGAGCGTTCAAGGTGCTCTCGGATAGGGCCACCCTATCCATAGCTACGGAGAGGGTGAAGCTCAGACCTTGGGGACTGGAAGGTGGATTGGAGGGAGAGAGCGGCTTCCACTACGTCTTAAGGGGAGATGAGAGGATCGTGCTCGGGGCCAAGGCCACGATGGAGTTGATGAAGGGGGATGTGGTCTACATAAATACGCCAGGAGGCGGTGGATACGGAGATCCAAAGCTCAGAGATCCTTCCCTGGTGAAGGAGGATCTGCTGGACGGAAAGATCTCGAAAGAAACTGCTGTGAACATTTACGGGCTGAAGATCTAGCCCACACCCTCTTTCTCAATTGAGGAGCGCCTCCACCCTGGAAGACCGGATGGCAGCGCTCTACTGTTTTGATCCTCGAACTGAAGTCGGGCAGCATACGCTTATAGGCATCCATACGCTGGTTGAGGTGGGGGCAGATCACTAAAACAGACTCGGTATAATCGCCCTTATGTTATAAAGCTTTTCCTCATTTTAGCTAATTTCCTAACTTTAGTATCTAAATTAGACCCAACCTTTATATTATATTGAATCTCGACCGCTTGGTGCTCTCATATGAACAGGAGAGTGGCCCTCTTTCTAGCCCTGTCGTTGGTACTCGTATTTGGTGCCGCCGTTTTTCCGCTATCGGCCCAGAAGAAGAAAGTCGTTGGTTTAGACGTAGCTCCCGGCAGAGTCAAGGATCTAGACGCCGAGATCGGTCAGAAGTACCTGAAGAAGCTGAAGGAC
>WAOH01000041.1 GCA_015521385.1 Thermoproteota archaeon | reverse complement strand
TTCATGGACAGCTCTAGAGCAGGAGGCACGCCCTCCCGCCCACCTGCCTCAGCAGCCTGCATTGCCAGTATCACGATCGAGCTACCTAGGAACGACACGAGGATGCCACTTACCGCCAGCAGAGCCCCCATCCTGCCCACATCTAGACGGGGGTCGAACCTCCTGAGGTGAGAGGCACCCTCGTAGAAGTTGAAGAGCGATATGATGATGAGCACCAGCACGGTGGCCCCCATAAGCCTCGTCAGGGAGTCAATGATGCTCTTCAGCCAGGTGGGTACAGCTGGGGAGGTGTAGAAGGAGGGTAAGAGGAAGAATGTAAGGGAGAGATGATCTGCCAGCACCAAAGCCCACGCTACCAAGCCAAGGAGGCTCCCCACCCTCACGGCCCGGATCCCGTCCACTAGGGGAGTTTCACCGCTCTCCCCACTCAATTCAAGGATACCTACCTTTCCCGCCATAACGATACATTATCCTAGTTCAGCTTAAAAGGTTAAGTTATGTAATAATATAAGCGAGAAACTACATGTCAGAGGTTGTATTGCGACGATGATGGAACACACCTTCACCTTGAAAAAGCGTATGCAGGTGAAAAGAGTTGAGATAAAGAGGGGAGGAAAGAGGGTAGGGGAAACAGGCACTCAGGACTTCAGCATCTTCCTCAGGACGTACTGAAGTATGCCGCCGTGCCTGTAGTACTCCACCTCCACGTGGGTGTCGAGCCTGGTCCTGACCTTGAACTCCACCACGCTTCCATCGGGCTTGGTGGCCCTCACCGTCAGTATCTTGCCGGGCTCCAACCCCTCCTCTATCCCCAGTATGTCGTAGACCTCGTCCCCCTTCAGGCCAAGCTGACGCCAGCCCTCGCCCTCCATGAACTGGAGTGGCAGCACTCCCATGCCCACTAGGTTGCTCCTGTGGATCCTCTCGAAGCTCTCCGCTATCACCGCTTTCACTCCGAGAAGGGCGGTGCACTTGGCCGCCCAGTCCCTGCTGCTACCGGTCCCGTACTGCTTTCCAGCGAGGACTATGAGGGGCGTGCCCTGCTCCCTGTACCTCATGGCCGCGTCGTATATCCACATCTTCTCCCCGGTGGGCCAGTACACGGTCTTGCCTCCCTCCTCGTCCACCAGCAGGTTCCTTATCCTGACGTTGCTGAAGCACCCGCGGTTCATCACCTCGTGGTTGCCCCTCCTACTGCCGAACGTGTTGAACTCCTCCGGCCTGACCCCTTGCTCCATCAGGTACTTTCCAGCGGGGCTCTCGACGGGAATGGCCCCGGCTGGGCTTATGTGGTCGGTGGTGATCCTGTCACCGAACAGCGCCAGGACCCTCGCCCCCCTTATGTCCCTCGGTTCGGGAGGCTCGAGGCCCATCCCCTCGAAGAACGGCGGCTTCTTTATGTAGGTGCTGCTCGGGTCCCAGGAGTAGAGATCCCCGCTGGGAGCCTGGAGGGACTCCCACCTCTCGTCCCCCTTGAAGACGTCCCTGTACTTCTCCCTGAAGAGCTCAGGATCCAGGGCGCGCTCCATGGCCTCCTTCAGCTCCTCCTGAGTGGGCCATATGTCCCTCAGATAGACGGGCTGCCCGTTGGGGTCGTAGGCCAGGGGCTCCCTAGTCAGATCCACATCCAACCTGCCGGCTATGGCGTACGCCACTACAAGCGGCGGGCTCGCCAGGAAGTTGCCCCTGGAAAGTGGGTGTATCCTCCCACTGAAGTTCCTGTTCCCGCTGAGCACGGACACGGCGTAGAGGTCGTGTTCCCTGATGGCCCTCTCTACCTCCGGCCTCAGGGGACCGCTGTTCCCTATGCAGGTGGTGCACCCGTAGCCCACGACGTGGAACCTCAGGGCCTCCAGGTAGGGCAGGAGACCCGCCTGCCTGAGGTAGTCGGTGACGACCCTGCTCCCAGGCGCGAGACTGGTCTTCACCCAAGGCTTGGTCCTCAGTCCCCTCTCCACCGCCTTCTTCGCCAGCAGGCCAGCGCCGAGCATCACCGTGGGGTTGCTGGTGTTAGTGCAGCTGGTTATGGCGGCTATGATCACGCTACCGTGCCTCAGGAGGACCTCCTCCCCCTCTATCGTGATGGGAACCCCCTCGGCGGCTTTCTCACCCGAGGGGCTTGGTCCTCCCTCAGAGGCGTAGGCGGCGTGCTCCTCCGTGTCGACGTGGTAGCCCAGGGCCTCCAGGTAGGCCTTCAGTATCTTGAGGAATCTCTCCTTCGCCTCTCTGAGGGGTATCCTGTCCTCCGGGTGGCTCGGTCCAGATATGCTCGGCTCCACCCGGCTCATGTCCACCTCGACGACGTCGCTGTACACCGGCTCAGGAGCTCCGGGCTCCCTGAAGAGCATGTTCGCCTTGGTGTAGCTCTCCACCAGCTTCACGTGCGAGGGATCCCTCCCGGTGCGTAAGAGAAAGCTGAGTGTCGCCTCGTCCACCGGGAAGAAGCCCATCGTGGCGCCGTACTCGGGGCTCATGTTCGCTATGGTCGCCCTGTCGGGGACGCTCAGCTTCTCCACCCCGGGCCCGAAGTACTCGACGAACTTGCCCACCACACCCTTCTTCCTGAGGGTCTCCGTTATCGTGAGGACCAGGTCGGTTGGAGTCGCACCCTCGGGCAGCTCACCGACCAGTCTCACCCCTATGACCTCGGGGAGGACCATGTAGTAGGGCTGCCCCAGCATCGCGGCCTCGGCCTCTATGCCCCCGACACCCCAGCCCATCACGCCCAGTCCGTTGATCATGGTGGTGTGGCTGTCCGTCCCCAGGACAGAGTCGGGATAGAGGGTGGGCTCGCCCCTGAACTCCCTCAGGTGCACCACCTTCGCTAGGTACTCGAGGTTCACCTGATGGATTATCCCCCTGCCGGGGGGCACGACCCTGAAGTTGGAGAAGGCCTTCTGGGCCCACTTCAGCAGGTTGTACCTCTCCTTGTTCCTCTCGAACTCCAGCTCCATGTTCCTCGCTAGGGCGTAGATGGTCCCGAAGAAATCCACTTGGACGCTGTGATCGATTATCAGGTCGGCCGGTATGAGGGGATTAACTTTCCCGGGATCTCCGCCCAGCTCCCTCATCGCATCCCTCATCGCCGCCAGGTCCACGACGGCCGGCACTCCGGTGAAGTCCTGCATGACTATCCTGGCCGGCATGAAGGGTATCTCCGTCTTCCCCTGCTTCTCCTCCCACAGGGCGACCTTCTCCACATCCTCCCCTCTCACCACGTGCCCATCGTAGTTCCTCAGGACGTTCTCCAGCAGTATCCTTATGCTGTACGGTAGCCTGCTGACCTCGACAAGCCCTTCCTCCTCCAAGTGGCGGAGGCTCCAGAACCTGGCCTTCTCCGAGTTGACATCCATGTAATCGACAAGATCGGAGGGGTTGATGTTCACCAAATCGATCACCTCTAGAGGGTGGACCTCACTCCTAAAAATGATGAGCCACCAGATACGGTAAAAATCCGAGGGTTCCCATACCACTGGAGGATGGCTCCATGCACGATCCCTGCGATTTCAGGCCGATAGGCGTCATCAGGACCGACGCTAGCGATGAGGAGGTCAAATCTAGCTATGACGGGGTCAATGGATACGTGGAGGTTTTTCCGGAGTTTTCCGAGGGCCTCAGGGGGCTTGAGGGATTCTCCCACGTGATACTTATCACGTGCCTGCACAAGGTCACGGAGGAGCAGAGGAAGGTGCTCGTGGTCAGACCCAGGAGGCTGGTGAGGTTCGGTCTGTCCCTGGAGGAGCTTCCCGAGGTCGGGGTCTTCGCCTCCGATTCCCCCCACAGACCCAATCCCATAGGCCTTCACGTGGTGAGGTTGGAAGGGATCGAGGACAACAGACTCATTGTTTCGGGGCTCGACACCTTCGACGGGACGCCAGTACTTGACATAAAGCCTTACACGATATCCAGACTGGTGGAAAGGCCCAGCTACCCGGAGTGGTACGAGGAGCTCAGGAGGAGGACGGGCAGGGAGGTGTGATCCCAACGATCATTTGAAGAGCCTCCCCAGATACTCTATGGCCTCGTCCTCGCTCATCTCCAGGTAGTCCCCCGGATTCCTCCCCTTGGGATGGGGCCTCACAGTAGAGTACCTCAGGCAGGTCCTCCTTAACACGTCGAATATCTCGTGAGGACCGAGCAACCTCTCCAGAACCTCCAGATCCTCCATCAAGGGTAGGGAGCCCCCGAAGTCCCTCCTGAACCAGTGGCCGACCGTGTGTCTGTACGAGGGGGAGAAGGCGTCGACCACGTCCTTCACCCTCAGTCCCCTCTCCCTCCTCAGGACATTGAGGTAGGAGGCGGCCACAGCCTGCTCCACCCTGAAGAGCCTCCCCCTAACGAAATAGTCACCTAGGACGAGCTTCCTGGCCCCGGGAGACGCACCCCAGTTGATCCTTTCGAGTTCGGAGAACTTGCTGTTCCCGGAGCCGCTCGCTCCACTAACTAGCCTGACCGGGCCCTCCGGTCGGGTTACCCTCGTCTCGATTTTGGGCAGAGTGTCCACACCGGTCCACAGCCGGGACCCGCAGTGGGGGCACCTCCCGTCGAGGGGATCGAACTCTAGGGACGCGCCGCATATCGGGCACCTCAGGTCGACTAGGGCCTCGGATCTGGGGTGCAGCACGAACTCCCTAGTCAGGGACCCGTCCGACCACTCGACCTCGACCTCTCTGACGAAGCCGTCCTCGTACCTCCCCAGCACCCTCACAACGGTCCCCCTCCTCCTGACCTTGGATACCGAATCCCTGACCTCCATTCCGATGGGATCTGCCCTGTAGCTCTCTCTGGTCTTGGGAGAGAGCCTTAAGGCGTCCAGGTTGAATCTGTAGCTGACCCTCTTGGTGTCTCTGGCCATAACGAAGACGGGAAACCACCCATCACCCTGAGAGACGACCACCATGTTCCTGAGGACGTATCCATACTTCAGCATCGCTGAAGGGAGGCACAGGTCCTCCAATCTCCACTCCCTCACCCCCAAGAGGAATAGAGCGTCCTCCCTGTGGCCCGACAGGAACTCCTCGGTGGTCATGCCCCGAAGTATCGAGGCGAAAGTTGAGCTGTCGGGGGCCACGTGAATCTCCCCCCTGGGGTCGTTCCTCAGCACGGTCGGATCAACAGCTGGGAGGTCCACGAATCCAGCTGGTTCCCACCCGTAGCTCTCCTCGTCCACCCTCACCTCCTCAAAGCCCCTCACCCTCCTCCTGATGATCTCGACGAACTCCCCGCCCCTCTCTATCAGGATCCACCTCACCCCCGCGCCCATCTCCTCGACCACAGCCGCTACCGTTCCAGTGCCGGCGAACGGATCCAGTACAGTATCACCCTCCCTCAGTCTCACCCTCCCGATTAACTCCCTGACCAGCCCCTTCGGGAAGACGGCCGTGTGCCTCCACGGGGTCTGCTCGAGCTTGACCTTGATGATCGAGCTGCCGCCCACGTAAGCGCTCTCCTCCGACCTGGTGAGCACTAGCACGGGCTCGTAGGTGTTCGTGAACCTGTCCCTTGCCGGTGAGGGCATGTGGTTGACCTTGTACCATATGATGACGTCCCTGAGGTGCCACCCCCTCCTCACCATCTCCCTCGCCAGCCTGTAGGGGATCTGGAGGAGGTGCGATTTGCCGTACTTCGGGAGGTACTTGTCACCCACGTTCAGGAAGAACACGCCGTCGGGGGCCATCTTCTCCCTCAGCAGATCGAATATCGTCGCCAATCTCCCGATGTAATCTTCGGGGGTTCTCTCCTGACCTATCTGCCCCTCGAAACCGTAGTCCCGCTGTTTCCAGTAGGGAGGCGATGTCACGGCCAGCCTCACCGACTCGGAGGGGATCCTCTTCAGGGCAGCGTACACGTCCCCGTGGAGCAGGAGGTTTTTCACATCGGTGAGTCGAGGGTCATCCCTAAAAGCGTGATTCGGCTCCCGTCGCAGCAACGGTAATTAGCTCCCCCCTCGTCAGATCCCGATGGACTACGTAGCCGTCGGCCACATCACCGTAGACGAGCTGGATGGGCTGACCAGACTCGGTGGAGGGGTCTCCTACGGATCGGCCTTCGCCGCCGGGCTGGGGCTCACCGCCAAGGTCGTTTCTAGGATCGGTAGGGACGTGACGGACGAGCTGCTTCGCCCCCTCATGAAGGCGGGGGTGGATCTGAGCGGCGTGAGGAGGACGTGCGAGAGGACGACCAGGTTCGTCATCAGGCTGAGGGGGAGCAGTGAGGTCTCCAGACTCGCTTATAGGTGCGATCCACTTTCCCCATCGGATCTGAGCGGCGTGAGAGCTGGGGTGATCCACTTGGCCCCCGTCGCGCGGGAGGTGAGCAGGGAGGTGGCGCTAGCCGCGATCGACTCCGGGTCCCTCGTGCTGCTTGACCTTCAGGGCGTGATAAGGGTTTTCGACGGTGGGCTGGAGCTCGATGGCCGGCTCTCCGAGGAGTTCAGTGGCCTCGACCTGGTGGTGCATGCCAACCTCCAGGAGGCGAGGGCCATCACAGGAGAGGATAACCCGATGAACGCGGCAGAACGACTCTCCTCGATGTTCTGGAT
>WAOH01000040.1 GCA_015521385.1 Thermoproteota archaeon | reverse complement strand
CTATTATCCAATCCGGGTCGAAGGGAAGCTTCGTCCCGAGTCCACTCTTTCTGGCGCATGCCTTCTCCCTCATCCAGTCTATGGCCTCCTCGAACTCCCTCCTGACCTCCTTAGGAATTATCCTCATGTTGTCGAGGGCCTCGTGGGCCAGTCTCTTCCATTCGGGATTGGAGTAGTCGATGAACCACTGGTCCTCCACTATGTTCACTACTATCTTGGCCCCGCACCTGCAGTACACCGGGGCGTTAGCTATCTCGTAGAACACATGAGCCTTTCCGGCTTTTATCAGATCCTCCTTCACCCTCTCCTTGGCCTCGCTCACCGGCAGACCCGCGTACCTCCCGGTGTTGAGCTTCATCCTGCCCGAGTGATACTCCTTGGAGTACACCAGCTCAGTGGCCTCTTCCGCCTTCTTGTCCCTCTGATCCTTGACACCGAGAGACTCCACTGCGTCCTTGGCTGGGAACTCACCGAACCCTTCCACCTCGATTATCGAGATCGGCTCAAGGGCCTCGAGTATCTCCGGGGAGAGCCCGTACTTCCTTAAGACCTCAGGGTTCCTCTTAAGGTCGATGAGGGCGAGGTAGTCGTAGGGAGCGTGACCGGGAACTGACATCACTATGCCGGTCCCGTAATCGGGATCCACGAACTCCGCCGGCAGTATGGGGACCTCCTCCCCGGTCATCGGATTCCTTACCCTCTTCCCTATCAGGTCCCTGCCCCATATCTCCCCAACTTCTCCTTTTACTGGGAATTTCTGGAACTTGAGCTTGATCAACGCCTCCTCGGAGACTACCCATCTCTCCCCGTCCACCTCGATTATCTTGTACTTAACGTCGGGATTCACCCATATATTGGTGACGCCGAGTATGGTCTCGGGCCTGAAGGTGACGACGGGAATGATCAGATCGTCCTCGAACTTAATCAGGGTGGTTTCCGCGATTTCCGGCTCCACATCACCTATGGTATCGTGCTGACCAACAGCATTATTGCATCTCGGACACCAGCCTACGGGATGCCTTCCCTTGGTGAGGAGGCCCTTCTCATGAAGCTTGTGGAACTGCCACGTTATGAAGTTGTTGTAAGGGGGATCTATGGTCGTGAATTCCCTCCTCCAGTCTATGGAGTAGCCCATGAGCTTCATACCCGATTTGATCTCCTCGTGGAAGTAGCGGGCCATCTTAAGCGGATCCTCGAGCTCCTTCAGCTTATCCTTGGGGATGTGGAACACTTCGGTGAATATGCGTATGAGCTCCCTATCGCCTTCCCTGAGCCTCTTGGCCATTGCGAGTATTGGGGTTCCCGTGTAGTGGAACGCCATGGGGAAGAGAACGTTGTAACCCTGCATCCTCTTGAAACGGGCATACGCGTCGGTGAGCCCGTAGGTCCTCCCGTGACCCACGTGCTGCGGGCTGTTGGGGTATGGATAGGCCACGGTGAGGTAGAACTTGTCCCTCTCATCCGGATCGGCCTCGAACAGCCTGGCCTCCTCCCACCTAGCCTGCCATTTCCTCTCTATCTGTCTGAGCTTGCTGACGAGGTTCGCCTCAGCCTCCAAGTCACACCACCTTCTCTATCGGAATCGCTCAAATGAGACGGTGCCAATGAAAAAGTTACCCTCGACTCGGGATGTAGGTAGAAGAAAGGGAGTGGGTCAGCCATTCTGACCGCTGCTTCCACCACCATCGAGGCTGAACACGCTGCTTATGAGGCCATCTACCCATTCAACGAAACTGTTCCAGTTTTCCCAGGCGTTTTGAGGCATTTCCCACACGAACTTAGCCGCATTCGCCATTGGAGTGACGACTATTCCCAAGAAGAACGCTAGAGTCACGGCAATGAGGAGAGCCTGTTCTAAGGTTCCCGTAACACCTCTCCTCCTCCGCATGGCGTCACCAATTTTTAATTTGGGACACCGCATATATGGAAGCGACATCACGAGGGAAATGGGAAAGTGTGGTGGAAGTGGGCAAGTCGAAGAAGACCATCCGGATAACCGTGTGTCCCGTTTGTGGAAGCACTAATATAAGGAAGGTCTCCCCCTTCTCTGGCTGGCTACTGCCGGAGGAATACGTCTGTCTGGACTGTGGGTACAGGGGCCCCATCGTGGCCGAGATCGAGGTGGATGAGGATGAGATCGAGGGGGATAGAGGACCCGACAGAGACGATATCTAGGGTGATCAGCGACCTGGGACTGGAGGAGTTCGCTCGGGTCTCCAGAATGGGCAGGATGATCAGGATCGAGATAGTCTACGATCCCCTCAGCCAAGAGAGGCAGAACCTGCTATCTTTCAAGCATAGGCTGAAGAGACTGGGAAGTTCGGGAGATTCGGTCGGGAGGCACTTGGTTCAGCAGATAGAATACTTCTTGGAGAGGCTGGATCGTATAACCCTCGAGAGGGTTCTGGTAGCGGTGTCTTCGTCAGATGGCATACAAAAGTTAGAGGAGCAACTAACCCACATCCACAAAGAAATGGAGGAGAGAAGGATAAAAGCCAGGGAGATGAAAAGACTTGTGAGATCTCTTTCATCTTACATAAGAGAGTACTTGAGAAACGTGGAAGGAGCATGATTTGCATCTCCTCTTTGGATTACTTAATGAACACATTGTGTTCAAATAAGTCGTTCATCGAAGATGAAAGCACACCTTATTATCCGCTCTTCATTCTCAGAGTAAATCTTGTTGCTTTACTATTGTTATTACATCCTTATACAGCATGGAATTAGCCTAGAGTCGGTAAACATTTATTAAGAAAGTGGGACCTAGAGTGAATGAGGAGGTGGTCTAGTGGTATTACTGAAGTCTCATATCAGGATCCTGAGGGAGCTAGTGAAGCGCGGCGACAAGGGCATGACCGCCAGCAAGCTCATCGCGAAGAGGGAGTACCGGGTCAAGGTCATCAAATACTTGGAGAGCGAGGGCCTAGTGAGGGTGACCTACAGCGGCGGCGGGATGAGAGTGTACGCAACTGAGAGGGCTAAGAGGCTCCTCGAGAGACTGGAAAGGGAAAAACCCGAGCTCTTAGTCAATACCTGACCTGAGTATTTCCTTGATGTCCCTCACGTAGAGGTCTGCACCTTCTACCTCCCCCCCAATGCATACGGTGAAGCACCCAACCTCCTTTCCGGACCTCACGTCCCATTCCATGTCCCCTAAGAACATGCAATCCCCTCCTTCAACACCCAATTTTTTCAGTGCGTAGGTCAGCTGGCTTTTCCTGTCGAGGGAATGTTCTCTAGTAACGATCACATCGAACAGATCGGAGAGATCCATCCTCCTGAGCACCAGCACAGCTGACCGGCTTGCCTGCATGGTAACTAGGCCTACGCGGAGCCCTATCCTCCTTACAGAGACGAAGAAGTCCCTCAGTTCCCGATCGGGAGCGGCCCTCGATGCCGCACTGAGTTCCTCTTCCTCGACGATCCTGAATGCCCGCCTGATTTCCTCCTCATTTCTAGCAGCGATGGGTATGCTCCTTCCTAGAGGTCTCAGGGGGTGATCCCATCCCATCGCCCTCCTGACCCTCTCCCTGAGGGAATCCCAGTCTATGCGGAGATCGACCAAGGTCCCATCCAGATCTGTTATCAGCGCTTTCTTACCCTGAAGAAGTTCACGGATCCGCACTCCTTGCACTGAAGGTACACCCCGAACTTTCCCTTCTTCGGGATCATCACTCCACCGCATTTAGCGCACCTCACAGGACTCTGCTCGCAGTTACCTAGGCACCTGATGTACTTGAGGGTCTTCTTACTCTTAGTCCTGATCCTCCCCTCCACGAGTGGGAGACCGCACTTGCACTCCTCCTTCAGTATGCGCTCCCCGGGCAGGAGGTTGAATTTCACATCGCAATCATCGGGATAGCCGGAGCATATGACGAAGTAACCATACTTGCTCTTCTTGAGGAGGAGGTCCCTCCCGCACTTCGGACACTTCCCGACAACGTTCTGGGACAGCCTGTATTCCTGAACTGCCTTAGCCAGCTTCTCCGATATAAGACCCTCCTTGCTCTTGAAATCCCTCATGATCTGCTCCAGCTTCAGTAACGCATCGCTGAGGAATGAGCTGTGGTCCAACTCACCCCTCTCAATCTTCGCCATAGCCTCCTCAAGCTTGGCCGTTAGTTCCGGGCTCGTGAGGTCCGGAACGTACTCCTCGAGCACCTCCGCGACAGCTTCTCCCAGCGGCGTGGGCTTGAAACTCTTCCCCTCTATGTACCCCCTCTCCTTGAGTATGTCCAGAATCTGGACCCTGGTGTTCTTCGTTCCCAACCCCAGCTTCTCCATCTCCTTGATTATGGACACTGGAGTGTACCTCTTGGGCGGCTGGGTCTCCTTCTCCTCTATCCGAACGTCGACGCACCTTACTTCCTCCCCGTTGTCCACCGGGGGCATCGAGTAGTCCTTCTTGGCGTAGGGATAGACCCTCAGCCATCCCTCCTCAAGCAGGGCGGCGCCGCTGGCCTTGAACTTGTAGTCCCCCACCGGGATCTCCACGTTCACCCTCCTGATGAGCGCATCCGGCGCCAGGGTGGCCAGATTCCTCCTAGCTATTATCTCGTAGACCCGCCTGTGGTTCCTGCTCTGAAACTCCTCCTCGGGGGAGCCGACTACGTGGATTGTTGGATGGGCCGGGTCATCCTTCTTCCCCTCTACCGGCCTATCCCTCATGTTCTTCAACACGAAGGAAGCGTCCTCCTTAAGGGGGGAGTAACTTCCTATGAGCTCGACCATCCTCACGAAGTCTTCCTTGGTCCAGTTCTTCGGGTACTTCTGACTCTCCGTCCCGATATAGCTGATGAGACCCGCCTCGTACAGCTGCTGGGCGATACCGGTTGATCTGTCCGCTATCTGCTTGGGGGTCAGACCCGTGATCCTGCTCACCTCGACCTGCATGGAGGTACCGTCGAAAGGAGGGGGAGGGGCGAGCGAGACCTTCCTGGACCTGACCTTGGCCTTGAGCACCCTTCCCTTTATGGCCTCGGCCGCTCTCTCCGCGTAATCCTTGCTCCATACCCTCTCCTCACCCTTAGGAGGCGCCAGCTTGACCTCGAACGTTCCCTTCTCACTTTCCATCAGCGCAGTCACAACGTAGTACTTCTTGGGCACGAAGTTCCTGATCTCCCTCTCCCTCTTCACGATGAGGGAGAGGGTCGGTCCCTGAACCCTGCCCGAGCTGAGGACCCTCACCCAGCTCCTCTTCCTCGTGCTCAGGGTGAGCCCCCTCGAGACGTTGGCACCCCACTGAAGGTCCAGCACCCTCCTGGCGAACCCCGCATTTGCCCTGGGGTAGTCGAAGGGTTTGAGATTGTGGAAGGCCTCCCTTATCTCCTGGGCGTTTAGGGATGAGAACTCCATCCTGTAGATCTCCTTACTTCCCTCCCATCCCAGGGCCCTCATTATCTCGAGGGCTATGGAGCTCCCCTCGGTGTCCAGGTCCGTGGCAATGATTATCCTGTCAGCCTTCCTACCCAGCCTCTCTATCACCCTCAGGAACTGGCTCTTCCCCTCGATCTCCCTCAGGACGAGCTCCTCCGGAGGAAGGATAATCGGGTAGACCCACTTGCCCTCTGGATAATCGAGCTCCAGTAGATGCCCGGCCGCAGGCACAACCACGTACTCCTCGCCATCTATTTCGAAGGTGTAGTAGGTCAGTCTACCGATCTTCTTCTGTTGAGGCTTCTTTGAGAGGATTGAGGCTATCCTCTTGGCGACTCTTGGCTTCTCGGTGAGTATTAGGGTGGTCATATTCGGGCACCTAGTTCCTCATAGCCGGAGATTAACGACGCATTACATGCGCCCTCTCCCCAATATATGGCTGTTTCGGTACCTCCATGCGAGGCCTCATGAAGGTAAAATTCGCGCTGCTGTTGATGCTTCTACTCCTCTTACCAGCTTACGGTGTGAGGGCGGACTCTCCGAGAACCTTGGTGGTCCACACAGGTACCGCATGCGTCTCCGGCGACCTGTACTTCGATCTACCCAGCGAAGCCCTATCCTCAGCCTCCCCCGGTGACACGATACTCGTTTGTCCAGGGACTTACAGGGACAATGTGAAGATCGTAGTGAACGACATCTCGCTCAGAGGTGTGGGTGATCCATCTCTAATCAGGATAGAGGCTTTGAACACCACCCAGAACGCCATAGAGCTGTGGAACGTGAGAAACGTGACGGTGGAGAACCTCACCGTGGTGGGTGCCATCGGATCCCAGATGGCGGGAATACACGTCCAGCTATCCAGCGAGAGCCTCATAAGGAACGTCGTCGCCACGGGCAATTACTTCGGGGTGAATGTCGTATCGAGCTCAAACGTCACCCTCACCGGGATTAAAGCCGACAACAACACCAACGTGGGGATCAACGTTAAGGGAACTGTGATATCGGCTATCCGCGATTCCTCGGCTGAGGGGAACAGGGTGGGTCTGCTCCTCCTGTTCACATCCGATACCTTGGTGGAGGGGGTGAACACCACTGGGAATTCCGAAGGAGGGATATTGCTGGAGTACTCGGCCAACAACACGTTCTCCAACATGTTCTCGGCTAGGAACGGATGGTACGGCATCTACTTGGAGGATTCCGACGGCAACTCCTTCTCCGACGTTGAGGCAGTGAATAACACGGCTTCCGGAAGTGATGGCTACGGTGTCTACGTCTACCTGAGGTCCGAGGGCAACGAATTCACCGGAACGAGCATTGAGAGGAACGTCTACGGAGTGGCCGTAGTATCGCAATCCAACGGGAACTCCCTGACCAATTCCACGGTGGAGAATAATACGATAGCCGGTGTCTACGTGGAGGCGAGCGAGGACAACGAGATAGACGCGGGGATCTCGGGCAGTATGTACGGAGTCTGGATCCAAGATGGGAACGACAACGAGATAAGAGGAGAGATAAGCGAATGCAGATGGGGTGTGCTGCTCTCCGGCCTCTCTGGATCGTCGGGCAACGTGATTAACGGTACATCGATACACGACAATTCGTACACGGGCATAATCGTTGAGGGCAACTCGTCCCGCGGTAACGTGATGACCAGGATCTCGTCCTACAACAACACGCTCTTGGGCATAGACTTGGGTGGCGACTTCGTGACGCCGAACGACGGTTCACTGTCCACGGGTCCGAACGACCTAGTCGACTATCCCGTCTTCTCCTGGGCCGCTGTCTACGGGAGCAGGCTCATAGTGAGGGGATACATAAATGTGGAGGGGTCGGACACCACCAACTCAAACTTCGACGGTGCCACCGTGGAGATCTATCAGTCCGACAACGATCCCAGCGGGTACGGTGAGGGCCTGAGGTACTTGGGAACTCTGGTGGCGGAAAACGGTGAATTCATGGGGTGGATAGACTTACCGTCAGAGCTGGCCTCCAAGCCCATAAATCTGACCGCCCTGACCACGCTGCTTCCACACGGGACCTCCGAGTTCGGTCCGGTGTACGAGGCCCCCGTCGTGGCGACGAACCTGAGCATCTCCAAGTCCGTCAACCCTTCAACGGTGACGCCCAATTCCACGGCGGAAGTTCTACTCCTGCTCAGGAACTACGGCAACGGAACGGCCTACAACGTCACAGTTACCGATGTGCTGCCGGAGGGCATGGAATACATCAACGGCACATCGAGGGTCGACGGCGACATGGTGGAGCCCGAGCTGGAGGGTAGGAACCTGAGCTGGTTGGTGGATGTGCCCGCCGACTCGGAGGTCGTCATAAGGTTCAACGTGTCGATCGATGCCCCGGCCGGAACGACCTTGGAGAACTTGGTGGTCTTCAACGGCGATTACGGGGAGGGGAACGATACCGATGAAGTCGATGTGATAAACCCGGCTATAATAGAGGTTGCAAAGGAGGCCCAGCCAGATCTGGTGGATTTGAACGAGACGGTCAACTACACAGTGGTCCTCACCAACTCGGGAGAGATGTCCGCCCTCCTGATGGTGGAGGATCTGCTTCCATCTGGGATGAGGTATGTGAACGGGTCCTTCTCATCCAACCTGAGCGTGGACGGTCCTGTGGTGGAGGGAGGGCGCCTGAAGTACAACATCACCTTGAATCCAGGCCAGGCAGCGAGGATAATGTATTCCCTCGTGGCGACAACGTACGGCACTAAGGAGAATAAGGTGTACATCAACGGCTCCTTCATGGCATCCGCCTCCGTGCTCGTAAGGGATCCGCCTCCACCGCCCCCAGACCATGATGGGAGCACCGGAGGATCGACCCGCAGGAGAACTCCTCCACCGTGCAGCTGGATACCCCCGAACGACGTTGGGAACCAGGCCTCCCAGAGTAGTGAGGAGGAGTCGCATAACTACCGGCTGACCAGTCCCCCGATAGTCTTGGTGTCGTTGGGATCTCAAGGAATCTCCTCCTCTTATCGGGGACAGCGGGGCTCCGGGTCAGGGTCCGGCGGGAACTCCGTCGCTGCGCAGGGAGGGGGCGAGAACGCCGGGTCCGGGGTGGCCGGGGTAACCAGTCCCCCCTTGGTGGTGGTCGAGCTGATGGCCACACCGACATCGGCGGAGACCGGGACGCCCATCACTTTCGTGGTCCGAGTGAGCAACATAGGAGATGGCCCATCTAAGGATCTCTCTCTCACCGTCGACCTCACCAGCGGACTGGACTACGTGAAGGGTAGCTCCATGGTTGGAGGGCTGAGAAGGGAGCCGGACAATGAGAATAACAGGCTGACATGGGAGATTGGAGCCTTAGATCCGGGCAAGGCGGTTGAGGTCAGCTTCAGGGCCGAGCTGCTGGCCACATCCGGCAGCTTCAACGTGGTAGCCAGAGCCGGCTCCTCATCCGATAG
>WAOH01000039.1 GCA_015521385.1 Thermoproteota archaeon | reverse complement strand
GGGGAGAACCCGGCTGAGAGGGCGGCTAGACTGCCGCCGACCCCTCGAACCTGATCCGGGTAATGCCGGCGTAGGGAGCGTGCCCGCGGCAGCTCCTTATGCTGGCGGCCCCTCCAGTGCCCGCTGGAGGGCAGCGGTGATGAGGTGGAGAGGGGAGGTCATACTAGCCCTGGCTGTAGTCGTCATAGCCGTGTTGGGTTTTTCTTACTGGTACCTGACGTCTCAGCCCAGCGGCGAGAGGAAACTGGTCATATACACTTACGAGAGCCTCCTGAAGTGGGGAGATGATCCGAACGCGACGAGGCAGGCGGTATTCGGTGAATTCGAGCGCAGGTACAACTGCAAGGTGGAGATAAGGGAGTTCGACGACGCGAGGACGGCCCTGCTGACGGTAGTACAGGAGGGAGACAGGCCCAAGGCGGACGTCATAATCGGGATCGACAACGTGCTGATCCACGAGGCGCTAAAGGGGGGAGTCCTAGAGCAGTTTAAGCCCAAGAACGTGGGGGAGATACACGAGTGGCTCGTGAAGTCGCTGGATCCCTCCTACCACGTCGTACCCTACGACTACGGGCTGATAGCCCTAGTCTACGACAGCAAGAGAGTGCCGGAGGACGCGATGAGGGGACTGACCTTCGAAAAGCTCGCGAGCAAGGAGTACGCCTCCAAGCTGGTTGCTGAGGATCCCACGGTGAGCAGCACGGGCCTCAACTTCCTGCTCTGGCAGATCGCCTACTACAGGGTGAAAGGCGGCGACTGGACCGAGTGGTGGAAGGAGGCCAAGGCGAACGGGCTGCTGGTCACGGGTAGCTGGGGGGACGCGTACGACGTCTTCCTTGACGAGAAGCAGGGCAGACCCATAGTGGTCAGCTACGGGACTGATGGGGCTTACTCGTACCACTTCTACAATGAGACGAGGTACAAGGCCGCGCTGATCACCCTAAACGGTCAGGAGTGGGGATGGCTCCAGATAGAGGGGATCGGGATCGTGAAGAACGCGCCACACAGGGAGCTGGCCGAGAAGTTCGTGGAGTACTTCATCAGCGAGGATGTGCAGAGGTACATACCGCTGAACAACTGGATGTACCCGGCCAACAAGAACGTGAAGCTCCCAGAGGAGTACGTGAAGTACGCGCTCGATCCCACCAGAATAAAGCTCCTGAATGAGGTCCTCCCGCCTGAAGAAGTGGGGAAGAACCTGAGGAACTGGCTCGATGAGTGGAGGAGGGCAGTGGGCTCCTGAGAGCCCTACCTCCTCTCATCCCTTTTAACTTGTGCAGGGCATCGCAATAGATCTCGTCGTTCTGAGGCGTGAAGCTGTCTCAGAGCGGAAAAGCATCCCAACCAATGAGGGGGAGGTAGGGTATCAGCCCGTACGTAGCAAAGTAATCTTTATATTATTATGTAACTTTTTGATTACAGGGAAAATGATGGATGACATGCGAGGAGTTGGCGAAGCTCCTGTCGGCTTTGGGCCACGAGGTGAGGTTGAGGATCCTAGCCGCCCTGTCGGAGGGTGGGGAGATGTACCTATCGGAGATAGCAGAGGCTGTGGGGGTGAGCAGGGCACTGGCGAAGGTGCATCTAAAGGTTCTGGAGAGGGCGGGCATAGTGGAGTCGAACCTAGTGCTGAACGAGGAGAGGGGGAAGGCCCTTCGCTACTACAGGGTGAAGGAGCTGGATCTGCGGGTGAACCTGGACATGATCAGGGAGGTGTGTGGGAGTGAGGGTGAGTGATTACTGGGGTAGTGGGATAGTCTTCAGCCTGCTTTTCCTCTCAGCCGTCCTGACGGTGCTCTTCCTGCTGGCCGCGGGGCTGGCCTACTGGGCCGGCGCCTCGGACCTCGCGAGCATATCCGGCATCGGAGCCCTGTCCAGCGCCGTCCTGCTGCCCATTTTCGCGGCCCTGATTCACATAGAGGAGAAGGAGATAAGAAGTAAAGAGAAGCAGAAGGACATTCTCGCGGAGAAGGCGGTGCCTCAGCTAATCGTAGCAGGCTTTCTCGGGATAATAGCCCTTTACGCTGCCCTGAGAATGTCCGGAATCGTCGTGGAAGCTGAGATCGTGGCCATAGCTCTGGTGGGCTTGACCGCTGTTGGCGTGCTCTGGACCATCACGAGGAGGCCCAGGGACATGGAAGACCTCAGGAGGACCCTCCAAGAGCTGTCGGAGAAGGTGGACAGGCTGAGCAGGCTCCTCGAGGAGTGATCCCACACTTATCTTTTTTCCAAGTTGAGGGTTGAGGTGCCCCCATGAGTGGGAGGAGTGAGCGCGCGGCCCTGATCTCAGCCTTCCTGGTCCCCTCGCTCTGGGCAGTCGCCTTCCTCCCGCTCATGGCGTCGGGCGTACCTCACCTACTAGCCGTGGTGTCCGATCCCGGCATCATCTCCACCCTCCTATTCTCGTTCGAGCAGGCCCTCCTCGCCTCCCTGATCGCCGTGGGGATCGGCATACCCCTCGGATACATCAACGCGACCTTCGACTATCCGGGCAGGAGGATCGTGGAAGTGGTG
>WAOH01000038.1 GCA_015521385.1 Thermoproteota archaeon | reverse complement strand
GAATTCAGTGGAGTTCGTGGCGCCGGGAGAGATCGAAGTGGTGTGCTCGTTCTCCGAGAGTGGTGTCTACACAGTCCCTACGTACATCTCGGTAAATGGCAGTCTCCTAGTCCCCTCCAATACGGTGACGGTTAAAGTGAAGGGAGGGGAGAACCTAGAGTCCCTAGAGATGTCCCTCAGATCCAGGCTTGCTGATCTTAAGAGGAGGTTCAGGACCCTGAAAGAGGCTTCTGGAGGGTTAGATCCTCAAGCGAGAATGAAAATGAACGAGATAGAGGACATGTTGAATGAGGCCAAGAGGTTGATCAACCAGGCCAACTACGGGAAGGCCAGCGAAATCCTCAATAGGGCAGAGGCAGAGATTTCCTCGCTAGAGGAGTACACTTACTCGTCTCTGGATGAGTTGATGAACAGCCTGATATACTTCTTGATAGGTGTCGGGATAACGTCCGCAATCCTGCTCGCGATCCGATTGAGAAGGAGGCCCGAGCATGGAGCTGGATGAATGGGCCGTCAAAGCCCTGGGGCTCCTAGAATCGGGGCTCGCAGGTGCGAGTAAGGTCGGGATAGTATTCCCACCTTCCCCTGATGGCATCTCCTCATCGGTGATAATGGAGGAATTGTTGACCCAGCGTGGGGTAGAGTCGGAACTCGTGGTGTCAACACCGGAGAGCATGGTAGATGTCGTGGAGAATTGTTCCGGGAGATGTGATTCCCTGATTTTCCTCGATTTGCCCCCTCACGGCAGGGGGCCTATTCAGGTGGCGAGTGAGCTCTATAGGGGTGTGATAATCTTGGATCACGGCTCATCACCCCTGTTGAGCTATAGGAACACTATTAGATTGAACTTGGATGTCCCGGGCATCTCCACGAGTTTGTTAACCTATATGATCGCTTTAGAGGCTGATGAGGACAATGATCTACTTTCATGGGTGGCTTCGAGTGGATTCTTCGGGGAATGCACCTCTGAAGCGTGTGAGGGTGTGCTCGAGAGGGCGCGGCTCTCGTGGCCGGAGCTATTAGATGAGGGCTCGATGAGATCTATCCAAGAAGCACTAGTGGCGGCTTCCTTTCTCGGTGAGGATTGGATCTACCTAACGGCTTCAGCCCTCAGGGAATCGTTTGATGATCCGGATTGGTTCCTGAGCGGGACGTCAGCCACTGCGAGCTTGATTAGATCCAAGATCCCCGATGTTTACAGGGAGATGGAGCTTCTCCTCGCGGAACCTACCTTCAAATCGGTGAACTTAATGGGATGGGAGGTCCAAGAACCCTATCAGAGGTTCGTGGTTTCGCTCGTAGCTCATGAGAGAGGAGTTCCGTTCGCCCTGTCGTATTTCTACGATCCTCCATTGGGATTGCTCTACCTAGTCGGGGATCCCAATGAGGACCTCTTCGCCCTGACTAGAGAAGCAATGGGGGATATCGAGGGGTCCGTGTTCGGGGGCAGGGGGTTCTCTTCCCTGATAGTGGACTCGGATGATATGGGCAGGTTCATGGAGTCACTAGCCAGAATCCTAGGAGGGAATCGATCGGATCCTTCGGCGGCATGATTATATCTTGTGTCTCCTTATTCAACATAGTCCATCCGGGAGGATGAGATAATTTGCCGATCCGAGTCGCTGTCGCAACAGATGATGGTAAAACCCTGAAGGAAGGGCCCTTCCACGAGGCCAAGTTCTTCGCTATATACGATGTCCTAGGGAGGAGCCCCACTAGGGTGGAGATGAGAGTGAACACTAGAAAGGGGAGTAAGAGGGGACCCACTTCCGTTCTGGAGATTCTGAGGGACTGTGAGGTCTTGATAGCCAAGGAGTTCGATGCCGAATTAAGGGAGATCGTTGAGGCCAGGGGAATCATAACCCTCGAGACGGACAGGGAAGACGTTGAGTCCGCCGTGCTCGAGATAGCTGAGAGGATATCAAGGTTGAGCGGGTAGCATGCTTGATTGGAAGTCACGGGAGATATTCTCTCGTTTGTACGTCCCTGTCGACATGCCCGTTGTCGTGAGGGTGGATGGATGGAGATTCAGGAAATTAGCTGAGGAGTTGGGACTGGAGAGACCCTATGATGAGAGGCTGCTGACCTCCTTAATCGATGCGTCCAAAGGGTTAATGGAGCGGAACCTCCCCATAGCACTCGCTTACCTATTTTCCGACGAGATATCCTTCCTATTGGCCCCTCCCTTACCTTGGAACGGTAGGGTAGAGAAGATCGTCTCAATAATCTCCTCCTTCATCTCTGCGCGGACATCCCTCCTCCTAGGGCACGCCGCCAGCTTCGATGGAAGGATAGTCTTCCTCAGGGACGAGGATGAGCTAGTAAGTTACCTGTCTTGGAGGCAGGACGAGGCGTGGAGAAACGCGTTGAACTCTTACGCACTCCTTGCTCTTGAGAAGGAAGGGTTTTCTAGGGAAGAGGCTGCGAAGAAGCTCCATGGGAGGAAATCTGAGTATTTACACGAGCTCATATTCAGGAAGCTCGGGATCAATATCGCCAATGTACCTGCCTGGCAGAGAAGGGGTGTACTCGTCAGAAAAGCGGTGAAGATTAAGAATACGGAGTACGGACCAGTGGAAAGGAGAGAGATCGTCGTTGATCGGGAATTACCTCTATTCTCAGCCCCTGAGGGTTTGGATTACCTTAGGGGGATCCTGAGGGATATGTCAATTTTTAGGAGGGATGGGTAGCTTCAGAGGTAGGTGATGATCTTGCTAGTAGGGATTATATCCGACTCCCACGACGATCTGGGGTCCATAGAGAGAGCTGTGGAGATCTTCCAGAGGATGGGGGTGGATGAGATAATCCACCTTGGTGATCTGATCTCTCCCTTCTCATTGAATCCCATAATAAACTCGGGGATTCCATTTCGCATTCTCAGGGGAAATAACGACGCCGAAGCGCTCACCACGATCTCAGTCCTAGAGAACGACGGCGTGTACTATCCTGGACCGGTTGAAGTTCTCCTCAGCGAGAAGAAGGCCTTGCTTTTCCACGGATTCGGATCAAAGGAGTTAACTAAACTCTCTGCGATACAGTTGGCCAAGAGCGCGAGGTTCGATTTCGTGATCTACGGCCACACCCATGAAGCCCACGTGGAGGAAGTGGGAAGTACTCTTGTGATAAACCCGGGAGAATCCTGCGGGAAGTTAACGGGGAGAAAAACCATCGCAATCTTGGAAACGGGAGAAAAGAGTGTGGAGGTTCTGGATCTGTAGGCCTACAGGGACTCCATAAACTCCTTTATTCTCCTCATCCCCTCCACTATGTCTTCCATGGGACCGGCGAAGGATATCCTAAGGAACCCCTCTCCCGGCTCTCCAAAAGCCGTTCCCGGTAGTAACGCGACCCCGGCTTCGTTAAGCAATCTGTCGGCCAGCTCCTCCGAAGACATGCCCGTTTTCCTTATGTTGGGGAATGCATAGAACGTTCCCGCCGGCTTCACCATGGTGAAACCCTCGATCCTCTGTATTTCCTCGTAGATGACATCCCTCTTCCTCTCATAGTCCCTGACCATCCTCTCTACCTCGTCCTGAGGTCCCCTTATGGCCTCCACCGCCGCTACTTGGGCGAAATGGACGGGACAGGAAGCTGCATTCAGCTGGATCTGGGCTATTTTCTGGGCGACTTCCTCCTTCGCCACAGCGTAGCCCAGCCTGTAGCCCGTCATGGCCCAAGTCTTGCTGAAGCCGCTCACCAGCACAGTTACCTCTTCGGCACCAGCTATAGATAGGACGCTCTCGTGCTTCCTCCCATCGAATATTATGTCCTCGTAGATCTCATCGGAGATTATCAGGATATCTCTCTTGAG
>WAOH01000037.1 GCA_015521385.1 Thermoproteota archaeon | reverse complement strand
CGTTAAGGTTAAGTAAGGAAAGTTGAACTCAGGAGTGGTAAGACCTCTCAGGGCCAGCGGGGGAATGGAAGAATTGTTTTATATAACTGAGATGAGCGATGTCGGTTTCATCAGACCCGCCGATATAACCGGGGATATTAAGTCCATACTGAGGGAGCAGTTCGGTTCGAAGTACATAGGGCGCTACCTCAGGGACGTGGGCCTCGTCCTCGATGTGCTGGAGGTCACAGAACTCAGCCACGGGAAGTCGATAATAGGCAGCCCCAACATCTACGTCAGGGCCAAGTTCAAGGTCCTCACCTACCTCCCACTCAAGGACGAGATAGTCGAGGGAGAGGTCGAGAACATCGTCGACTACGGGATGTTCGTCTCCATAGGTCCCATAAGCGGGTTCGTCCATATCTCCCAGCTGGGTGATGACGTCTTCATACACAGGGCCGGGGTGCTGCAGAGCAAGAAGGCGAAGATCACGTTCAGGAAGGGGGACAGGGTGAGGGCCAGGATAACAACGGTGAGTAAGCCCAGTCCCACGGCCCTCCTCAGGGGAGAGCCCATAGTGAAGGTCTCCCTGACGATGAGGCAACCCAAGCTCGGTAAGATAGAGGAGAAGGGTAAGGAGAAGGAGGCCAGTGGGTAGGTGATCCTATGGCTAAATGGAAGGCCTGCAGGAACTGCAAGGCTCTCACCACCGAGAATAGATGCCCCGTATGCGGATCGGATGACCTGACCTACAACTGGGAGGGTATAGTCGCGATAACTGACCCGATACGCTCCCAGCTCGCCAAGATGCTCGGTCACGAGAAGGTCGGCATGTACGCCCTGAGGGTGTGGTGAGGTAGAGGTTATATATTGGAGAGGTAAACGCAAGACGGGAGGCGAAAATGGAGTTGGAGATCGTCAGGCGCAGAGAAAATCCGCTGCTGCAAAGGGAGGAGGTCATCGCTAAGGTGAGGTTCGAGGGCGGCACACCATCTAGGAGGGAGATAAGGGAGGCCCTGGCCAAGGAGCTCGGGAAGCCCATCGGGAACCTCTTCATCAGGAGGATAATCACGGAGTACGGGAAGGAAGAGGCCGAGGTCGTGGCAATGGCCTACAACAGCAGGGCTTTTGCCCTGCTCATAGAGCCCGACCACATAATAAAGAGGAATGAGGGAGAGGGGGAGGGCGTATCCTCATGAAGCACAAACCGGTCCAGGTGTGGAAGTACTACTCCATAGAGGGGGGCAAGCTGGTTAGGAAGAAGAGGATGTGCCCGAGATGCGGTTCCTTCATGGCAGAGCACGAGGATAGGTACACCTGTGGGAAATGCGGTTATACTGAGTTCAAGAAGAAGGGCTGATCTTTCCGCCCCTGCAGCGATTTTATATCGGATTCGGGGTATCGCTCCTCGGGCCCGTAGCTCAGCATGGATAGAGCGCCGGCCTCCGGAGCCGGAGGTCGGGGGTTCGAGTCCCCCCGGGCCCGTTATTTTGGTAACAAGCTAATCTCTAGTTTTTGAATTTTTAAAGAATTCGTTACTAAATGCTTATAAAGCACTAATTCGCAACTACCCGAGTGTATGTCAGTGAGTAGTAGCTCTCAAGATGAATCTGTTAAAAAAATCAAGGAATTTTTATTCAGGCATTATTTAAACTTTATTCGAGAGGATATACTATATCCGAGCCTAAGACGCAGTATTGATAAACAGACTAATGAGCTAATTAGGATGCTTAATAAAGAATATCCCCGGATATATACGGGAATTGCTGAACAAAACATCAGACAAATGATAAATAATTATCTTAAAAAATTAAAGAAAATAGTTTATAGTACCAGTAATGAACCTGTCCGCCTAGGAGCATTCAGAGTGTTATTCCTTGAAGCCCATACGCATCTCCTTGGAGACTTGGATTGGAAGCCACCAAGGGAGATCCTCGATCTAGCTGTGCATGGTATTACGCAGGAAAAATTTGAAATCTATAAATTTAAGATAGAGAGCAGTAGAGGCTTTACTTCATCTAAGGAATCATATCATACAGGAATAGATTACGTATACCTAGCTAAGTACCCCATGCTGGGCAGAGAAGGTGATGTCGTCGTCCCTTTATTTGTTATAGCAAAGTCAAAAGACGAGGATGTTAATAAAATAGACATTAACGGGGCTATTAACAAGATCATAGAACATTTGGGGACTGAGACAGGATCTCAGGAGAGTGATAGTAAATCCCACAGAAAAGAGATAGCTCTACAAAACATACCCAAGTTCACTAGGATAGTGCTAACTAAAGCTCGTAAAATACATAAGGATTCTAACTCTGATGGTAAGGTTCTGAATGCAGAATCCTGCCCTAACGTTAATAAAAATCACCAAAATATACCGATTTATGACGATATTATATGTGGAATTCTCAGTCTAATTCTTATAGATATACCTCGAATATATAGAACTATTATCAAAAATGAGGAGCTATCTAGTATAACTATGGATGATTGGATCACAGCTCTACTAAGCCTCGCTATACCCGTATCGCAGGTGACTGTGACATCGGGTAAGAAGCCTCCTGACCCCCCAGGCGGAGTGACTGCGGACAACATGTTTAGGATGATACGGCAGGAAGCCATAGAGACGCTTGAGAAGGAAATACAGCAATATCAAAAGGAATATTCCCAAAGAATGGAGCAGCTGAGAAGAGAGTTCAATAGAATAATTAATGGGATTATTAAGCAGGCATCAAAGTATAACGATAGAGGAGATGTCTTAGTAAATTAACGTGGGTTTAGCGTAGAAAGAGAGTAATTAATTAACCACCGCTAAACTAACAACATGGAGACATTATTTTAAGGGCCGACTGGCCAGAGTCAGGAGTCCGGAGCGGAGGTTTCATCATATCTTTGGAGGTGCTTTGGTTTGAAGGATGAGAAGGTATGCGCGATAGAGGGTTGTGACGAGCCGGCCTCGAAGGAGGTGGACAGGTCGTTCCTCCCCTTCATTCAAGAGTTGAAGCTGAAGCTGAAGGAGGATACCGGGAAGAAGATCCCCTTATGCAGGAAGCACTACAAGATGGTGAAGCAGGTCAGGGACGCTCAGCTCTCCGGCTTCTAAGCCTGAGCTCGATAACAATCAGCTCATGAAAGGCCAGTTTCCTCCTGCCTAGTATGCGGGAATCGAACCCCCTCTCCCTCCCCCACTCTGAAGTCAGATGGGGCTCGTTGTAGTCCGCGTGCAGTATGGCTGCTCTCCCGCCCCCTTTAATAACGCGAGGAAGGTCGGAGAGGAAGCGATCGATGAGTTCCCTGCCCATCGAACCTCCAGCCCAAGATATGGAGAGCTTGACATCGCTCGGGGGTTCCGGCAGGTAGGGAGGGTTGAACGTTATGATATCAAAGGAAGAACTCCTGAAATGACTCATCAGATCGCCCTGAGTGACATGGAGGTCTACATCATTTAACTCGGCGTTTCTACGGGTTAATTCCACCGACTCAGAGATCAGGTCCGTTGCAAATGTCTCACATCCCTTCTTGGCCATGAATATGGCCACTATGCCAGTGCCCGTTCCCACATCCAGGCATTTGAGTCCCTTAAGGTCCCCCCACTTGTCTACGGAGTCGAGCATGAGCAGCGAATCCTCGGCAGGCGCGTAAACCTCCCTGTGAATCTCGATCTCGAGACCCCTCACTCTGATCCTAGCTCCCTCAGCCAAAGTGCCACCTCCAGTATCTCCTCCGGTGACAGGTGATACGGTCTCTCGTCCACGTGAGGGGCTGATTCCACCTTTTCACCCACCAAGGGCTTGAGGACATTCCTGAGGGTCCTCTTCCTTCTGGAGAATATGATCTTGGAGTACTTGAGAAGGGCGTCCCTCACCTCCGGTTCCACATCCCTAGGCTCTATCACCACTATGGCCGATTCGACCTTGGGTGGGGGTCTGAAGGCCCTCTTCCCCACTATAGCCACGATCCTCACATTGAAGAGGAGGGACGAGATCACCGTCAGGCTTCCATAATCGGGGGATCCCGGGGAGGCGACCATCCTCTCGGCGAACTCCCTCTGAAAGGTCATTACTGCCCTCTCGAAATCGCTCCTCGCGAGGCCTATCAGAATAACGGAGGACAGATAGTAGGGTGGATTAGCAGCGACCTTTTCGTAACCTCTGACGGGTAGAACCTCCCTGATGTCCTTCTCCACTATTTCAACCCGAGGATCGGATAGGAACTTGGATCTGAGGTGGCGTATCATGTCGGGGTCCTTCTCCACCAAGGTAAGCTTCTTGGGGCCCCTCCTCAGAATTTCCTCGCTCAGATTCCCAGTCCCGGCCCCCAATTCGATCACAGAATCGGTGGATCTCACTTCAAGTAGATCGGCCATGACGTTGAGCCACTTTCTCGATACCATTATGTGCTGGCCCAGTCTCTTTTTAAGCCTCAGGAGAGATCACCGTCCTTTGAGAATGGTATTAACAAGCTTATATATGGTTGCATAGGTTAGCTAACGGGTGAGGAGGCTTGGGTGTGGAATCTCTCTTCAGGAAAATCGACGAGGTCAGGTGGGAGCTTCCTAAGGGATTCAAGCCGGGGATGAGGGTACCTGGGCTAGTATTTGCCAGCGAGAAGCTGATGAAGCAGATTGAGAGAGGGGCCGTGGAGCAGCTAGCAAATGTGGCAACCCTTCCCGGCATATACAAGTACTCCATAGCCATGCCGGACATACATGAGGGCTACGGCTTCCCAATAGGAGGTGTGGCGGCCTTCGATGCTTATGAGGGTGTGATAAGCCCTGGAGGCGTCGGCTTCGACATCAACTGCCTCTCTCCAGACTCAGAGGTCCTGACGGAGCATGGCTTCAGGATCAAGCTCTCGGACCTCCCGAGGAGGCCCCACGGCCTCAGGGTCTACGACGCTGAGGAGGGCCACAACGACTACTCGGACCTGCTCTTCGTGGCTGTGAGGGAGGCCGATGAGTTCGCGATCAGGCTGATCACCGAGACGGGCCGCTCCCTCGAGGGCAGCGCCGATCACCCCGTCCTGACCCCCTCGGGCTACAGGCAGATGGGGGAGCTCAGGGCCGGCGATGCCATAGTCGTGTACCCGTTCGAGGGCGTGGAGTACGAGGAGAGGAGCGGGGTGCTGCTCGATGAGAGCGCATTCGAGGACCCCCAAGTGAGGAGGTACCTGAGGGAGAGGGGCCTGATCCCGCTGCGCTGGGAGGACCCGAGGATCGGCACGATAGCGAGGCTGCTCGGCTTCGCGATGGGGGACGGCCACCTCGGGGAGATGTCTGGAAGGCTCTACGTCTCCTTCTACGGCCTGAAGGATACGCTGGAGGAGGTGCAGAAGGATCTGGAGAGGCTGGGAGTGAGCGCGAGCCTTTACGTGAGGAGAGGCAGTAACTCGGAGCTCAGGGTGGCCAGCAGGTCCTTCGCCCTGCTGCTGGAGAGGCTCGGGATGCCCAGGGGCAGGAAATCGGAGGTCCCATTCTCGGTCCCGGAGTGGATAAGGGAGGCGCCCCTCTGGGTGAAGAGGAACTTCCTGGCCGGCCTCTTCGGGGCTGACGGTAGCGCGCCCTTCTTCAAGAGGTACACGCCCCTCCCGATACACCTCACCCAGCACAAGAGGTCCGGGCTTGAGGATAACCTCCTGAGCTACCTGAGGGACATAGCCGACCTTCTCAGGGAGTTCGGTGTGTCGAGCCTCATATACCAGGTCAGGACCGTGGAGGGAAGCGTCTCGTACAGGCTCGCGATAGAGGGGGACGAGAGCATAAGGAACTTCCTGGGAAGGATAGGCTACGAGTACGATCCGAGGAAGAAGGAGAGGGGACTCTGGGCCTATGCGTACCTCGTCAGGAAGGACAGGGTTAAGCAGATCAGGCGCGAGGCGGCAGAGAGGGCCAGGGAGGTCCACAGGAGAACGGGAAGCCTGAAGGAGGCTTACGAATCCGTGAAGGATGTGGTGAACAGGAGGTTCGTCGAGCGCTCGCTCTACCACCCGGCGGAGGATGTGAGGCCACCGAAGGGGTTCCCGACCTTCGAGGAGTTCGTCCGCAGCTACGGGCTGAGCGGGGGAATGGTCGTCGAGAGGGTCGAGAGGGTCGAGAGGGTTAGGCCATCCTACGGGGAGTTCTACGACGTCGGCGTCGATCACAGGGCCCACAACTTCGTGGCCAACGGGATGGTCGTCCACAACTGTGGAGTCAGGCTGATAAGGACCGATCTGAGCGAGAACGAGGTCCGTCCCAAGCTTAGGCAGCTGGTTGACACGTTATTCTCCAACGTACCATCGGGACTGGGCAGCAGGGGCAAGCTGAGGCTGACGCCGCAGCAGCTCGATGAGGTCATCCTCATGGGAGCCAGGTGGGCCGTCGAGCACGGTTACGGCTGGGAGAAGGACCTGGAGCACGCTGAGGAAGGGGGGATGATGGAGGGTGCCGATCCCTCGGTGATCAGCAGGAGGGCCAAGGAGAGGGGAGCACCCCAGCTCGGCACCCTGGGAAGCGGTAACCACTTCCTGGAGGTTCAGGTGGTCGACAGGATTTACGATCCCGAGGTGGCGAAGGTCATGGGCATCACCCATGAGGGACAGGTCACGGCCATGGTCCACACCGGGAGCAGGGGGTTCGGGCACCAGGTGGCCGATGACTACCTCAGACTCATGCTCTCCAACATCAGAAACTTGGACTTCAGGCTCCCGGACAAGCAGCTGATATGTGCCTACGCCAACACGGAGCTGGCTCAGAGGTACTTCAAGGCCATGAGGGGGGCAGCGAATTACGCCTGGGCCAACAGGCAGATGATAACCCACTGGGTCAGGGAATCCTTCGAGAGGGTGTTCGGGAGGAGCGCCGAGGATATGGGCATGTGGCTGGTGTACGACGTGGCCCACAACATAGCGAAGCTCGAGGAGCACGACATCGACGGGAAGAGGGTGAAGGTCTACGTCCACAGGAAGGGAGCCACCAGGTCCTTCCCGCCCGGCCATCCTGCGGTGCCCCGCGACTACAGGGACGTCGGTCAGCCGGTGCTGATACCTGGATCTCAGGGAACGGCCTCCTACCTGATGGTGGGCACCCATCAGGCGATGAAGGAGTCCTTCGGGACGACCGCGCACGGGGCCGGGAGGGTCATGAGTAGGGCCAGGGCCAAGAGGATATACAGGGGAACCCAGATAGTTCAGATGCTCGCCCAGAGGGGCATAATAGTCAAACCCGCTTCCTTCGCGGTGGCCGCGGAGGAGGCGCCCGGCGCCTACAAGGACGTGGACGAGGTCGTGAACGTAACCCACCGCGCCGGCATAGCCAGGCTCGTCGCCAGGCTCAGGCCCATAGGCGTGGTCAAGGGTTAAGTGAATTTATTATACACCACCCTTTTCTCTCCTTGGTGTTGGGTTTGAGCGGTAAAGCATTCCTCCTAGTGGATATCACGGTAAAGGACGCCAAGGAGGGCAAGATCTACCAGACTACCGTCGAGGAGGTGGCCAAGGAGTCCGGGATATACACGGAGAGATCCGTCTACCTGCCCGTGCTGGTGATACCCGGGGAGACTGACCTGTTCCCCAAGGTGATGGAGGCTCTCAGGGAGCTGAATGAGGGAGAGAGCTTCGAGGTTAAGCTGAGCCCTGAGGAGGCCTACGGACCCTATGACAGGGGGAAGATCAGGGTGTTCTCGGTGAAGAGGCTGGAGCGGGAGGGCATCCAGCCCCAGGTAGGCGCGACGGTCTACGTGGATGGGCAGAGGGGGGTCATCCAGTCCATCACCGGAGGCAGGGTGACTGTGGACTTCAACCATCCCCTTGCAGGCAGGGAGCTGGTCGTGTCGGGCAGGGTGGTCAGGAAGATAGAGGACGATCTGGAGAAGGTTAGGGCAATAGTGGCGGACTCCTTCGACGTTCCACTGGAGGACATCAAGGTCGAGGAGGTGGAGGAGGGCGTGGTCATGGTGGAGCTCCCCTCCAAGGCGTACGTGCTGAGGGACGCCTACTCCAGGAAGATAAGGTCCCTCTCCCTGATAATGAGGCACGTCAAGAGCGTCAAGAAGGTTCGCTTCCTGGAGGAATTCGAGATCCCGAAGAAGGGCTCGGAGAGCGAGGCTCTACCCGAGGAATCCCAGGCCGAGGGCTGAGGTCACCTGACCTCGACCTCGTATATCTTGAAGCCAGCAACCTTGGGGCACCCGGAGAGGGGGCCCACCTCCCTCACGATCTTTATCTTGTCCCCTGGCACGATCCCCTCCGGCTTGCAGTAGGTGTAGTTCCTGCAGGATATGTCCTCGCACTCCGTACCCTTGTACTGCATCGTGGCGCCCTCTATGAGTCCGGAGGGGAGGGCAACGAGTATGTGAGCCTTCCTTAGGGTGACCAGCGTGACCTCCCCGTGCAGCGGGCAGGGAAATCTCTTCTTCCTGTTCACCTCCAAGACCTCGTACACCCTCCCCATCTCCAGCCCGTCGACGCACGCCGACCTCAGCTTGCAGCTCCTGCACGGTTCTGATATGCCTTCGAAGGTGAATTTGAATCCCTTTTTGGCTAGGGAGGACGGTACTAGCCCCATTCTTTCCTCATCACTCATTTAAGTGCACCGATGCTGATTCAGCGGAATCCTTTTAATTCGATTGCCCCCATTCAAAGGGGATAGCTACTTAGCCTCGCCCAAAGGTGGTTCTATGTTCCATGATGTTAGGACTGGAGGGGCACGTGCTGACGTCCCTGAGCAGCTAGAGAGGCTTCTGAAGGGAACTACCACTGTCGGTGTCAAGTTCAGGGATGGGGTGATCATCGCCTCGGACAAGAGGGCCACGAGCGGTACCTTCGTGGCCAGCAAGAGCGCCGTGAAGACGATAAAGCTGACCGATTACGCGGTCGCCACAATCTCGGGGCTGGTTGCCGACGGGCAGTATCTGGTCAATCAGATAAGGGCCATGGCGGAGCTCTACCAGCTGGACATGGAGAGGCCGCTCAACTTGAGGGGCATGGCCAAGCTCCTGTCGGTCATGCTGAGGAACTACAGACCCTACTTCCTCATGGCCCACCTGATAGTGGGGGGTATCGATAGGGAGGGCCCCCACCTGTTCAACGTCGATTTCTTCGGGACCCTGACCGAGGAGGACTACCTGGCCACCGGTTCGGGATCTCCCGTTGCCATATCTGTCATCGAGGAGGGATACTCCCCGGACATGGATGAGGAGAGCGCCCTGAGACTCGTCATCTCCGGGATGATTGCCGCCCTCTCCAGGGACTCGGCTACGGGTGATGGAATCGATGTCGTGGTCATAGATGGGGATGGTGTCAGGTTCCTCCCGAGGGAGGAGATAGCTGAGCTGTGGAAGGAGCTTTCGGGATGAGGGTGTCTGATTGCAGCCCGTGGAGCAGCTGAAGAGGAGGGTGAGGGAGTACCTCTCCCAGTACGCAAAGATAACCAAGGTCGAGCTGGAAGGGCCCTTCGTCGTGGTGTACGCCGAGAATCCTAGGGAGATCTTGGACATACCCGATGCGATCACCAACGCGGCGAAGACCCTGAAGAAGAAGATAATAGTGCTCGCGTCCAAGCCCCTGAAGGACGAGAACGCCACCATCGAGTTCATAAGGAAGCTGGTCCCCCAGAAGGCCGAGATAATCGACATAAAATTCGTTCACGAGACGAACGAGGTGTACATAATAGCCAAGAGGACCGGCTACGTCGTCGGGAAGGGCGGCTCCAACATACTGGAGATCTTGAAGGAGACGGGCTGGAGGCCCATCATAATAAGGGCCCCCACGATAAAGTCGGCGTTTCTGGAGACCTTCTACAACATCCTGATCTCCGGGTCCGTTGAGAGGAAGAGGATCCTCAAGAGGCTCTCATCCAGGATATACAGGTCTCCCGTGGGTGCCGACAGGGGCCTGTTCGTCACCTTCCTAGGAGCGGCCAGGGAGGTGGGCAGGAGCGCCATCCTGGTCCACACCGATGAGAGCACCGTGCTACTCGACAGCGGGATAAGCGTCGGTGGCAGGAATCCGTTCCCGAGGTTCGACCTCCCCATATTCAGGCTGGACGAGCTGGACGCCGTGGTGGTCACCCACGCCCACCTCGATCACTCGGGAGCCCTGCCCCTCCTCTTCAAGTACGGGTACAGGGGGCCTGTCTACCTGACTAAGCCGACCAGGGACCTGATAATGCTCCTCCTCTACGACTACCTCAACCTCTCCCAGAAGATGGGCATAACCCCCTTCTTCTCCTGGAGGGACGTGGTGAACCTGATGAACCACATGATAACGCTGGATTACGGGGAAACGGTCGACATATCCCCAGACATAAAGCTGACCCTCTACAATGCGGGGCACATACTCGGATCGAGCCTGGCCCACCTCAACATAGAGAGCGCGAGGCACAACATCCTGTACACCGGCGACTTCAGGTACAGGGATACCAAGCTGCTGGATAAGGCCATGAGGAGGTTCCCGAGGGTTGAGACCCTCATAATGGAGTGCACCTACTGTGGGGAGAGGGACGTGCTGCCCAGCCTCAGGGAGGCCGAGGAGACCCTCTTCTCGATAATCAGGGAGACGACCGAGAAGGGTGGTAAGGTCCTCATACCCGCCCTGGCCGTGGGGAGGGCCCAGGAGATCATGCTCTCCCTGGTGGATGGGTTCCGGAGGGATGTGCTCCCGGACATACCTGTCTACCTGGACGGAATGATATACGACTCGACAGCTATCCACTCGGCCTACCCGGACTACCTCTCCTCCTACGTCAGGAACAGGGTCTTCAAGGAGGACAGGGACCCCTTCACCGATCCCCACTTCAACTTCATAGGCAGCCCGGACGAGAGGCCCGATGTTACCACGGGAGGGCCGGCGGTGATAATAGCCCCGTCGGGGATGCTCACGGGGGGACCCAGCGTGGAGTACCTCAGGCTCATGGCCCCGAACGAGGACAACTCCATAGTGCTGGTCAGCTACCAGGCCGAGGGAACCCTGGGCAGGAGGATAAGGGACGGGGCCAGGGAGATCA
The DNA here is from genome assembly GCA_015521385.1 of Thermoproteota archaeon. Taxonomy (GTDB): domain Archaea; phylum Korarchaeota; class Korarchaeia; order Korarchaeales; family Korarchaeaceae; genus Korarchaeum. The sequence continues at coordinate 7,819 of WAOH01000037.1, read as the reverse complement.
GGGTCCCCAACGAGGAGGGCGAGGTGGTCACGGTCGAGGTCAGGGCCAGGGTCCACGTGGTCGAGGGGTTCTCCGCCCACGCCGATAAGGTGCAGCTCCTCACCTACCTGAACACCGTCGAGCCCAGGCCCCACAGGGTCTTCCTGGTGCACGGCGAGGAGGGCAAGATCAGGTCGTTCATCCCCCTGGCCCACAAGAGCATAAGCGGGATGAGGTTCTCCGCCCCCCACATAGGGGAGACGTTCAAGCTGGCGTGACCTCTACCAAAAAGGGAGTTACTCGGGGCTGCGCCAGATCTCCACGAACCTGGGGACTATCAGAATGGGGGGATAGCCCTTGTCCCTTATGAGCACCAGGTCCCCTCCCATCTCCAGCACCCTCTCCTTCAACCTCTGTATTATGAACCTGAGCTTGTCCTCCCCCTCGGCGGCGAGATCGTCGTACCTTAGGAGGATTATGTTACCCTCGCTTATCTCGTTGAGGACCTGCTCCACGTCCTCCGCGTTCCTCAGGCTCATGGGCTTAACGGTGATCGCTTTCTCGGCGAGGACCTTGGCCTTCGCGGGTTCTACCTCGTAATCCAGGTCCTCGTACTCGATCTCCTCCTCGTACCCCTCCTCGGGATACTCCTCCTCGTATTCCTCCTCTCCTCTTCCGAAGAGCTTCCTGAAGAAACCCAAAGTACAACCCCCACGAACTTGCTTCGATAATCCCACCTCAACACATATTTAAAGACTACTCGACTGGGGGCATGGAAAAGGGGCTTTCCTTTCCCCGATCGCTTTACGTGGGGGTGTGGGGTGATTTTGGTGGAAACTTACCCTGTAGGGGGCCTGACGATCCACCGGGCTCGGCGGATCGCGTCCGGAGCGTCTCATCCAAAAGCTATTTAAAAGGGAAAGGGCCCCTTATTCAATGAATCTACGAGGGGAACCGACATGTCCAGCGCCATGAGGTACCTATCGAAGAGCGTTAACACCAACATCTTAGTATCCCTGAAGAACGGGGTGTTCGTGAGGGGGATCCTTAGGGCCTACGACAACCACCTCAACCTCATACTGGACAACGCCGAGGAGATATACACCACCCCAGAGGGGGAGACCAGGCAGAACAGGATAGGCAAGAGAGTTTTAATAAGGGGAGACAACGTGATCGCCATATCCACGCCGAAGATAGAGATGGAGTGATCGGGTTGGGGAGGGTTAGGCCATGGTGAAGGGAACTCCCTCTATGGGTAGGAGGAGCAGGGGCAAGACCCACATCAGGTGCAGGAGGTGCGGGCGGCACTCGTACAACGTCAGAAAGGGCTACTGTGCCGCGTGCGGTTTTGGAAGGAGTAAGAGGATGAGAAGGTACGAGTGGGCCAACAAGGTGAGATGGAAGGGTTTGAGGGTCGTCTGACCCTGGCAAGGTCATTTGACCCATCACCTACTCCGGCCGGATCGCCTCCCCTGCAGAGAAAAGGTTAAAATTCCCATGTCATCCATGATGGTTCGGGGCCGGTGGCGCAGCTGGTAGCGCGCCCGCTTGGCATGCGGGAGGTCGGGGGTTCGAGTCCCCCCCGGTCCACCATTTAGATGCCGGGGTAGCTCAGGGGGAGAGCGTCCGGCTGAAGACCGGAAGGTCGAGGGTTCAAATCCCTCCCCCGGCACTCCTTAGGGATGGTAGCATGAAGAGGGATGGCGTCTCCGACTACCTACGCAGCTCGTTGAAGAGCTACTTTGGGGATGAAACGGGCGAGAAATTGGCCGATTTACTCTCTAAGACGGGAATCACGTGCTTCGACGACTTGATCGGGGATGTACCCCAGGAGATACTGGAGCTTGCGGAGGTAGACAGGACGTCTTTCACGGGTTTCCTCGATGAGTACGGTCCTCAAGCAATTATCAGGCTGAAAAAGGAGCTGGCCTCGCTGAGCTCTAGGATAAGGGATCTGGAATCGCAGTTGAGATGGGCCAGGGATAGGATAATGAGCGATCTAGGTACAAGGACCTCCAAGAGAGCGAGCCTAAGGAGGGAGATCGGAGCCTCTGTGGGAATGCTGGATGCCCTAGCAAGGTCGGTTAGGTTGTGCTGTGAGCCCCACAGCCCGATAGGGGAGGACAGGGTGAAAGCGTACATTGATGTGCTTGACAGGGTCATGGAGAGATTGCGCGGCGTGTCCGCGGAGTTAAGCGAGCTAGAGCCTATAATAAGGGGATTGGACAGAATTAGGTCGCTGCTTACGCATCACCCCACTGCCGATGATCTGTATCACCTGATCTCCTACTCTATATCTTCCCTGTCGGATCTGGAGAGATTGGTAGCTGAGAGCATCCCGGAGGGCAAGATCCTGCTCTGGGAGAACATACTCCTGAAGAGCGAGCTTATCGCCGCGCTGTGTAGAAAAAGGGACCATTAGTCCCTTATTCTTTCCAATAGACCTATTATTAGAAGGATCTCGGACCTAGTAGGGAAGGGCATGTTAATATCGTTGACTATCTCATTGAGGATGGAGATGGCCTTATTGGCCCTCACCCCGTAGGAGAAGTTCTCATCCCTGAGAGCTTCGATGGCTTCTGTCGTGGCTCTCCTTATGTTTCTGGGGACGCTCCTATCCTGAGAAATCTTATCAAGCCTCTGAATGGCCTCTGAGAGGAACTGCTCATACTCCTTAATCTTCTGGGACTTCTTGGTGGCCATAACAATCACCTCCGAAACCAAGTAGCTCCGATAGGATCGCGCTTCATCGACTTAAAAAATTATTACCTAAGTGATTAAGCTAAAGGGAGTCTTCGATGTCGGGGAGCGTAGGACCGGAAGAGAGGAGCAGGAAGCTGGCCGAGGCCCTACTCAAGGGATGGAAGATGCTCCCCGAGACCTGCCCGGTGTGCGGATCCCCCCTTTTTGAAACCCCCGGTGGAGAGGTCGTCTGTGCTGTCTGCGGGACCAAAGTCATACTAGTGAGCTCTGAGGAGGAGGTGAGAATAGAGGAGCAGAGGTTGGTGCTGGAGAGGATAATGAGGGATCTCATAAGACACCTCGATAGGATCCTGCACGAGGCGGGTGAGGAGCTGGGAGATGACGAGATAGCTAGGATAAACTCCCTGCTGGAGGCGATCGACAGGGCTAGTTCTATCTACAGGAGCTTATCTCGTCAGGAAAGGAGGCGTAAACTATCTTAGACTCCCAGCTAGATTCTCGAGCCTTCTCCACAATCTTAGAGACCAGTTCGTCGTATCCTATCCTAGATAGTCCCTTCTCCAGCCTCAGTGAGATCAACGCGCCTCCCTCGACCCCTCGAACGGCTACCCTGTAGATATCCCGCTTCAGGTGTATGGCCCTCCCCTCGCTTATGTAGTAGTAGCCCAGTGTCACCCTGAACCTGTGAGTCTCCCCTACGGGATCCTCTGGTCCGTGGAGCACCTTTATAACGTGTTTCACCGCATTTCCCCCTTGAAAGGGCGTCGGTTTCTCCCCCTCCTCCAGGAGGATCACCTCATAGGATACGTAACCCCTCTTCACTTGGGGGGTGGATCCCGACCATAACTCCCTCTCCTCGTGGGTCCCATGAAGTCGCGAGAGGCCTATCAGAGTCATTGAGAGCACTTTCCTGCAGCTCTCTCCACACACCAAGAATTCCTTACCTAGTATGGGGACCCCCGCACTACAGCCTAAATCCTAAGTTAAAAATGGTTCCTAGAGATCCCAACTTGTCAAAGTAGGTCCTCGGGACGTCGGTCTCTCAATATCCTTCTCACCTCGTCCCTGTAGGGTGGCCACGTGTAGACCCTCACCATCCTCGGTAGGAGGTTCCTCAATCTGCTGAGGACGGGGGACGCCTCCAAGGGGTCCACGAGGGAGCCGTCCCTCCACAGGAGGGGGAGTTCTGTTGATTTTATGAACTCTATTCTCGGGGAGTCCACCACGATGTCCTCCTCCTTCAGGCTGGCGCGCTTTGCTATGGAGGACCTCAGTTCAGAGACCTCCTCACCGGTGAGGGATGCATCGTACCACTCCCTAGCGAGTTTGAGTATGTAGCGCTTCATTAGCCTGTCCATCATCTCTCTGCTCCTCTCATCTTCTTTGAGGATCCCCCACATGGTGTAATCGTCCAGATAGAGGTAGATCTCCGGATCTTTCAAGCATCCCGCCAGGTCTAACCTGTCCATAACCGAGAGCATCGCTGTCTCCAGCATGAGCTGGACGGCTCTCGAGGTCTTGTGGAAGTAGACGGTTCTGAAAGATAGCAACCGGGCCATTAAGAGAGATTCGACCGCCTCCAGAGCTCTGGCATTGATGACGAGATCCCCGTTCACCTCCAAGGAGTTCAATGCTATCCTGTGTATGTCGACGCTGTACCCCGCTCCCGTGTGGTAGGAATCCCTAACTGTATAGTCCATCTTATCCGCGTCCACCGAGGAGTTTATTATCCTCGACAGGCTCCTCCTAGGATGAGTGCCCCTAATTAGGTCGGCGACCTCGCTGACCTCTATACCCCACTTCCCCAGAATGTCGGATATTTCCGTCCTCTCTATCAGGTGCACGCTCATCTCCTCGTGGGACATGCCCAATGACTTTCTGAGGATGGGTTCAAATGAGTGTGAAAACGGGCCGTGCCCTATGTCGTGCAGCAGACCGGATACCCTGAGGACCCTCACTATATCTTCGTCTCCCGACTGCTCGCTTATCCTCTTCCCCATCAGGCCCGCTAGGTGCATCACACCTAGGGAGTGCTCGAATCTTGTGTTCATCGCGCCGGGATAGACGTACTCAGATCCGGGAAGCTGCTTTATCCTTCTCAGTCTCTGGAGCGTCAGCGTGTCCACGATTTCGAGCTCTAGGCGAGTGAGCTCTATGTAACCGTGAATTGGGTCCTTTACCGATTTGACGTATTTTCCCATCACCGGTGCTCCTCCAAGAGCTTCCTATACTCGTCAGGAGAGAGGAGATTTCTCAGCTCCTTATCCACATCCGTTCCCACTTTGATTATTAGGATCCAACCATCACCGTAAGGGTCGTCGGTTATGGTCTCCAAGCCCATGGGTATCTCATCGCTCCCCTCCTCGACCACGCCAGCCTCCTTGTTAAGTTCGAGTATCTCGCCCGATAGTGGGGCGTAAATCTTCTCGGTGGTCTTGCTGCTCTCCACCAGCCCTATTGGTTCACCCTGGGAGACCTTGGTCCCCACCGGCTTGACCTCCAGATACGTTATATCTCCCAGTTCCTCCACGGCATACGAGGTTAGGCCCATCCTAGCGGTATCACCCTCCAGCTTGACCCACTCGTGAGTCTTGGTGTAGTATCTGTCCTCGGGTACCTCCTGCATGCGATCACCAAGTGAAAGCGCTCCTATTCCTTTTAATCCTTAGATACCTGTTACGGGGATTCTATGCCTGATTCAGTTATTTTAAAGGCCGCCTGACCGGGAGGAAGGTAAGAAGAGTCCTCCAAGGATACTATCACCAGGTTCCTCCTGGCCTTCCTGAAGTAAAGGGTGTTGTGGGGGACATGACCCAGAACGAATCCACCCTTTGAGGTGATTTCCTTCCCCCACTTGACGGCATGTGCGGTGATTAGAACGACCGCACCCATCTCCGAGATCCTTCTCAGGAGGACCAGTACCTCCTGAAGCTCTTCCTGCCTCTCCCTAAGTCCATCGAGTCCCCTGTATCCCCTGAATGGATAAGATATTGAATCCACGCAGACGAACTTGCAGGATCCCTCCCTGACGAAATCCAAGGAGAGCTTGAGTGCGACCCTTAGTTGGGAGGCCCCCGGGGCTGAAAACACCCTCACTCTGGATAGGTCCCTGTCCGCAAGGCCATTGCTACTCAGGAAGGTCCTCATCCTGTCCGGAGCGAAGGTCCCCTCGGTATCCAAGAAGATAGCCTCTTCAGAGGAGATGCCCCCTTCTCGATCAGTTAGTAGAGATCGGGCTGTCATATGGAGACAGAATTGCGTTTTACCGGAGGCCGGGGGTCCGAAGATGGCGTTAATGGTTCCGACTTGGAAACCCCCACCCAGTAGGTCGTCCAATCCCTTAATTCCGGTTCTCAAGAGGGACCTCTCCTCCCTCAATAGTTCGTCTGCCGTTATCGGTTCGAGTAGCATCGAGGCCACGGTGTCCAGGATCTCCCTAGCGGCCCTTCTATCGATGGCCAGCTCCTCCGCGAGCTGCCTCTCAGAGAGGGTGAGTAGGTCCCTAACCGAGATGCCCTTCTCGAGGAGCCTCTCTAGGTACTCGTCTGGGATCCTTCCCCTGAGGAAGGAGAGGTCCTCGGATCTCAATGGTCTACCCCCTTCAGTCCCAGCCTATGCGCTATTACGTTGGTGCCCTTGTGGAGCGCTGGCGTTACGGCTATTAGGAAGAGTATGGATCCCAAATCCAATGGTTCCACGGGATAGGCTAGGAGGATGGATGCTATCAGAAACCCCTCCTGATCAAGGAGCGGGGCGGATCCTCCAGCCTCTATACCCATCCTCCTCTTTATGAAGGAACCAAACGAATCTCCCAACATGGCACCCAAGGAAAGGAGGAATCCCGCGACCGATCTCCCCTGCAGGCATCCCATCAGGGTGCCCATCAGTATTCCGGAGACGAAACCCTTGACTGTTTTATGATCGCCGAGAAGCCTCTTCCCGTCTAGGAAATTCTTCCCCATATCCAGGGGCTTCCCCCCTCCAAAGATGACCGGCGACATATTGGCTACGTAGGAGGGGAGGATGTACCAGAGAGATTTCATGATGAGGGCGGTCAGGTCAATCATGGAATATCACCCTACGAAGGTAACCTCGTCAAAAACGCCCAGAAATTTGTCATCCAGCTGCGTGTAAGAAGTGTATGCCCTTATACGCGAGAGGGTCTGTCTCTCAAGGAACCTCAGCAAGTTCAGGGCGATAATAAATTTCCTCCTAGCGTTGCCGAACTCATCAGACAGGCTCAGAGATACAGCATATGGCCCGTACACCTCATCGATGAATCCCTCGTATTCTCCTATCACCTGAGCCAGCATTAGAAGGGGGGTCACGCCCTTCGAAAGGGTGGCATCAATTATGAGGAGGTCTTTCTCTCGCTCGAGTTCTTCCCCGAGCATGCGGAGTGTGTACCCCTCGAAGGACACCAGGGTCGCCTTAGAACCCGCGCTCAGAGATTCCTCTATATCCCTTCTCAAGAGGCTTCCCTTCAGTGGAGAAGGTGCTGCTATTAACTCCATCGAGGGGCACCCCTGCACCTCCTAGTAGGTATCCGTTCGAGTTAAAGAACTCATCGGCTAACCGAGGGATCTCCTCGAGCGAGGTGATTCTGATGCTCCTCCTCAGCCATTCGGGAAACTTGTCCAAACACAGCCCAAATCTGTTGTCCGCCAGCACTATGAAGCCCAAGTCGTCGGAAGACCTTATCGGTCTGGCTGCCGCCTGGGCGGCTGTCCTGCAGGCCATTAGAAGCTCAGGATTGCTGAGCCTCGAGTGCCTCCTCCACAGGGATAGCGTGAGATCCCTGACGATACCGGGCCTCATGAGCTGCAACCCCACGACAACGGAGGTCGACATATACGGACCCGGAAAGTCTTCCCCTTCGCTATTCCTGCCTCCCTGAACCCCGAGAAGGAGCGCGCCCCTCCTCCAAGACCTCTTATACCTGTCGATAAGTTGGGACCTCTCTGATTCCCTCATCCCGCTTCTCTCCACGAAGATAGGTATGTCGACTAGATCCATCAAGCCGGCATCGAGCAGCCCCCTCACGACGTCGTAGGATGAGGCGAACACCCCTATGTTCCCGTATACCCTGTGGGATAGATCCGCCAAGGTAGTGGCGAGCCTGTAATACTCGTACTTG
>WAOH01000036.1 GCA_015521385.1 Thermoproteota archaeon | reverse complement strand
GGGCAGGGGAGAGGTAATAGTCATAGGAGCGACGAACAGGCCCAACGCCATAGATCCAGCTTTAAGGAGGCCCGGCAGGTTCGACAGGGAGATAGAGATAGGGGTGCCTGACAGGGAGGGCAGGAAGGAGATACTGCAGATACACACGAGGGGGATGCCACTCGCGGACGATGTGGACTTGGATAAGCTGGCCGACATAACCCACGGCTTTGTGGGCGCCGATCTCGCTGCCCTGGCCAAGGAGGCAGCCATGAGGGCCCTCAGAAGGCTCATGAAGGAGGTGAACCTGTTCGAGAGCGAGGAAATACCGGCTGAAGTCTTGGAGAAACTCCAGGTGACGATGCAGGACTTCCTCGACGCCCTGAAGGACATAACCCCGTCGGCCCTGAGGGAGGTCATAGTCCAAGTACCTAACGTGAAGTGGGACGACATAGGAGGCCTGGAGGAGGTCAAGGAGGAGCTCAGGATGGCGGTTGAATGGCCTCTCAAGTATCCGGAGCTCTTCGAGGCGAGCGGAGCCAAGCAGCCCAAGGGTATTCTCCTCTACGGTCCGCCCGGAACTGGCAAGACCCTCCTAGCTAAGGCAGTGGCCAACGAGAGCGAGGCCAACTTCATCAGCGTGAAGGGACCTGAGATACTTAGCAAGTGGGTGGGGGAGAGCGAGAAGGCCATAAGGGAGATATTCAGGAAGGCGAGGCAGGCGGCCCCGGCGATAATCTTCTTCGACGAAATAGATTCCATCGCTCCAGTGAGAGGCGCCGCCGGTGACTCTAGAGTGACGGAGAGGATAATCAGCCAGCTACTGACGGAGATGGACGGTCTTGAGGAACTGAGAAAGGTCGTGGTCATAGCCGCTACCAACAGGCCCGATCTGCTCGATCCGGCGCTCCTGAGACCGGGCAGATTCGACAGGCTGATATACGTGCCTCCTCCTGACTACAAGGCCAGGGTGGAGATCCTGAAGATACACACTAGGGGCAAGCCCCTCGCTGACGATGTGAACTTGGAGGAGCTGGCCAAGCGCACGGAAGGATACACCGGCGCCGACCTCGAGAACTTGGTGAACACCGCCGCCCTGATAGCCCTTAAGGAGCACATCTCCAAGTACAAGGATCCCAAGGAGGCGATAGCTCACAAGAACGAGCTCAGGATACATCTAAAGCACTTCGAGGAGGCCCTCAAGAAAGTAAGACCTATGGGAACCGAGGAGATGGAGAGATACAGGAGAGTGGCCGAGGAGTTCGCCAGAAGAGTCAGCTCCTAACTCCCCTTTCTTAGAAAATCTTTTTACTTTCCCCCTCAGGATACCTTATGCCGATCAAGGTCGGGATTAACGGATTCGGGAGGATAGGGAGGCAGGTCTTCAAGATCGGACAGAGGAACCCCAATCTGGACTTCGTCGCCGTGAACGACATAGCTGACCCGAAAACCCTAGCCCACCTCTTGAAGTACGACTCCGTCTTCGGCAGGTATCCCGGAACAGTGGTGGCCGAGGGATCCAGCATAGTAGTGGACGGTAAGGAGGTCAGGGTTTTCAGTGTCAAGGACCCGGCAAAGATCCCCTGGGACGAGCTGGGCGTTGATGTGGTGGTGGAGGCCACGGGTCTCTTCAGATCTAGGAGTGACGCCGCGAAGCACCTGAGGGGGAGCGTCAAGAAGGTCGTGATAACCGCGCCAGCCAAGGGCGAGCCGGCGGATTACACGGTCGTGATGGGCGTCAACGAGGACGGCCTAGATCTGGACAGGCACCACGTGATAAGCAACGCCTCCTGCACTACCAATGCGTTCGCCATGCTGGTTAAGGTCCTACACGAGAGCTTCGGGATTAGAAGGGGGCTGATGACCACCGTCCACGCCTATACAAACGATCAGAGGATACTTGACGCCCCTCACAGGGACCTGAGGAGGGCGAGGGCGGCTGCCATGTCCATCATACCCACTTCCACAGGCGCGGCTAAGGCCATAGAGCTGATATTCCCCGAGCTCAGGGGCAGGCTCGCTGCGATGGCGCTGAGGGTACCCACCCCTGATGTCTCCATAGTGGACTTCTCCGCTGAGGTCGAGAGGGAGACCAACATACATGAGGTGAACAGAGCCTTCGAGGAGGCCGCTAGTGGCCCCCTCTCGAGATACATAGGGATAGCTCACGATCCGCTGGTATCCGTAGATCTCGTGGGTGACGAGCACAGCGTGATCTTCGATCCCGGACTGACCCAGGTAGTCGACGGCAACTTCGTCAAGGTGTTCGGATGGTACGATAACGAGTGGGGTTATTCAGCTAGAGTGGTCGATCTATTGGAGTACATAGGGAAGAAAATGTGATGTGGGGGAGGTTTCTCACTCGATGTAGATAGCGGGTTTCCCGGGGGCCGCCCTCCCCGCTCTCTTTTTGGGATCGTAGGAAGGTGAATCCTCGTCCTCGAAGATTATCTCCAGACCGAGCTTTCTCTCCAAGAAGGATTTAGCGTCCTTGAGCGCTCTGAGCTCCGCTTCCTTGCTGGGCAGCCACGGCCACCCACCGGTGGTGAACTGCCTGATCAGGTCAACCACCTGCTTGCTTTTGGCCTTGAACCTATCCTCCTTCATCACCTCGGGGATTATCTTCCTGGGATCGAGTCCATGGACCTCCTTCAACTCGTCGATCCTCTTGAAGAGCTCGTATTTCCAGTCAGAGGCCAGGTAGAGGTAGAGCTTGCTTCCCTTCACTCCCGAGGAGAGGACGCTCCTCACATCCTCCAAAACGTTTGAGACGACCTCGTAGGAGAGGTCTGCCTCCGGGTACTGGGGCATCTCATCGGGATCGGGCCACTTCGCGACCGAGACGAAACCCTGCCCTCCTATTATCTCCCAGATCTCCTCGGCCATGTGAGGCGCGAACGGGGCCAGTAATCTGGCCCAGACGTTGAGGATCGCCTTGACGATCCCCTCGTTGGGCCTATCCTTGGCCTCCAAGTACTCCTCCATCTCGTTGAGCAAGAGGTAGAGGGAGTGCTGTATCGCCTCCCTGCTCCTGCACTCCTCCATTGCCTCCGTTGTGGCTATAATGTGGGCCCTCGCCCTAGTGAGTATCCATTTATCCCAGAAGTCCTCCGGCTCCTTCCTCTCCTCAGCCTCCGAGAACCTCATGGCTATCTCGTGTATTCTGAACAGCCTTCTGAGGGTGCTGGCCGCCACCTGTGGGGAGAAATCGGCGTCTGAGAGCAACTCGGCGGATCCGAGCACGGACAGCCTTATCGGATCCGCGCCGAAGATCTCCACTGCCTCCCTTATGGGTATTATGTTGCCCAGGGACTTCGACATCTTCTTGCCCTCCATGGTGACCGAGCCGTTCACTACTATCTGCCTAGGCCAGAGCTCACGTGGGAATATGGCGACGTGGTTGAAGATGAAGAACGTGAGGTGATTCCATATGAGGTCCCTGCCACTGTGCCTGGAGTCGAGCGGGTACCAGTAGGTGAACTCCTCCCTGAGCCTCCTGAGAACCCCCACGTCGAGCCCCTTCCTGCTGGCTATCTCCTCCGGATCCCCCTTCCCGAGGAATATGTAATCGAAGGTCTCATCGTCCAGGTGCTCCGCACCGACGAGGCCCTCGTTGATGAACTTGCTAATGGTGTAGTAGGCCATGTAGATCGTGGAGTCACTGAGGCTCTCTATTATCCAATCCGGGTCGAAGGGAAGCTTCGTCCCGAGTCCACTCTTTCTGGCGCATGCCTTCTCCCT
>WAOH01000035.1 GCA_015521385.1 Thermoproteota archaeon | reverse complement strand
CCTCTGGGCAGCGCTGGCCGGGTTCGCCTCCCGGCTGATGAGCTCCAGTGCCGTCTTCGACAGGACGACCTTCATTATGGCCTCCCCCAGCCCCGTTGCACTCGCTCCCCCCAGTTGGTTGTCCGCGTAAGCCCCGCTACCGACTAGGGGGGTGTCACCCACCCTACCGGGCATCTTTAGGGGGGTGCCCCCGGTGGAGGTGGCCGCAGCCAGATTACCGCTCCCGTCCATGGCGACCGCGCCGACCGTGGAGTACATGAACTCCTTGGTGGGGTTCACCCTGCCCGACCTCATCTCCTCCCACTCCCTCCTGCGCCTCTCGGTCAGGAAGTAGGACGGATCGGCCACTTCGAGGCCCATAACCTCAGCTAACCTGTCCGCCCACTCCCCAGCGAACATGTTGTGCTCGGTCCTCTCCATGACGGCCCTTGCCAGCCTGACCGGGTTCTTGACCCTCCTCACCGCCGCCACGGCCCCCATCGACAGGGAGGAGCCATCGATCACTATGGCGTCCATCTCGATGAAGCCCTCGCTGTTCAGGACGGAACCCCTGCCGGCGTTGAAGGTCGGGTCATCCTCCATGCAGGCCACGGCCTCGACGACCGCATCCAGCGCACTTCCACCACTTCGCAGGACTCCAAGCCCTACATTCACAGCCTTCCTAACTCCTTCTGCGTATAAGGGCGCCTTATCCTCAGGTATTCTACCAGCTCCGCCGTGGACGATGATCCTGAAGGGCTCATCCGTCCTGAGAGAAAGGAGCCTCTTCACTTTTCCACCTAGGTCATTAATCCACGAGATCTTATAAATGATCTGTCTAATCAAAAATTTTCCTTATTAATTAACGACAATAATGACACAATATTCATATAGCTAATTCGTTGAATTGACTATGCAACAACGTTCTTTCTGTGCAATTCTACCTGCACAGGCGTCGGAAAGGGTCTCTCTGCCAACTTCTGAGACACGATTAAGTTTCTTTTCCGATAGAGCTTATATTTTAGTTGCTTCAAGAAAGAAGAGGCCATAAGGGGCCCGAGAGAGGTGTCATGGGATGAATACGAGGAACCTAGTGATAGGAATAATAGTGGTGATAGTGGTCATAGTGGCGGCTTATTTCGCCTTGCAGGGCGGTGCTGGCGCTCAGGAGATCAAGGTCGGGGCCCTCTACAACATAGGAGGCTTCATGGGATCCATAGACGCTCCGGCCGCCAATGGAGTTAAGCTGGCGGTCAAGCAGATAAACGAAGCCGGCGGGATAAACGGGAAGAAGATAAAGCTCATCCTCATAGATACGAAATCTGATCAGACCGAGACCGCTGCGGCAGCAAAGAGGCTGGTGCAGGAAGGAGTAGTGGCCATGATAGGGTACGGCGACACCAACTTCGCGAGGATAGCTGGGGAGATAGCCCAGGCGAACAAGATACCCTTCATAACGAGCGGGGCAACCCACCCGCTCCTGCCGCAGTGGGTCGGTAACTACATGTTCTTGGCCGCGTTCGGAGACAACGCCCAGGCGGCTGCCGTGGCCGAGTACGCGGTGAAGAAGCTAGGCTACAAGAAGGTGGTCGTCTGGGTCGATGTGGAGATGGACTTCAGCAGGGCCGTCTGCACCTACTTCGTCGACGCGTTCAAGCACTACACAGGGGATCCGAACTCTATAGTGTACATCGACACTTTCCACACCAACGACAAGGACTACTCCGCCCAGATAGCTAGGCTGAAGGACAAGATGAAGACCGAGAAGATCGACGCCATCTACATAGGGGCCACGCCCGGCAACGTGGGCCTCATCATTAAGCAGATAAGGGATGCCGGAATAGACCTGCCCATCCTGGGAGAGGACGGCTTCGACACGCCCGAGATGGTGAAGGTCGCCGGGAAGGCGGCTGAGGGTACCATATTCGCGACCCACGTCTCGCTGGACGTGCCGCCCAACGACAGGGTGAAGAAGTTCATAGAGGCCTACCAGAAGGAGTACGGCAGGAAGCCCGAGAACGCCTTCGCCGCCCTCGGCTACGACGCGATGATGCTGCTGGCCGAGGCGATAAAGAAGGCCGGGAGCACCGATCCTACGGCGATAAAGAACGCGCTGGAGCAGATAAAGGGCTTCCCAGCAGTCACGGGCACCATAACCTACTCGCCGCAGAACCACGTACCTCAGAAGGCCGTGTCCGTCCTCCAAGTCAAGAACGGGAAGTTCGTCACCTTGGAGCAGCTCACGCCCGAGTACATGCCTCCGGCCGAGCTGGCCCTCAACCCGATACCTTAAACCTCCCAACCTACTTTTTTGCAGGGTGATTTCTTGTCCCTCTTGGAAGTCAGGGGACTGACCAAGAGGTTCGGCGGACTCTTGGCCGTGGACGATTATCGACTGGATCTCCCGAGGGGAGAGATTTACGGCCTGATAGGCCCCAACGGTGCCGGGAAGACCACCGTCTTCAACCTCATCACGGGGTACATCAAACCAGATGGGGGCTCGGTCAGGTTCGAGGGCACTGACATAACGGGCCTGCCGCCCAACAGGGTATCGGAGCTGGGCATAGCCAGGACCTTCCAGAACCTGCGCATATTCAGGAGGCTGACGGTCAGGGAGAACCTCCTGATCGGGAGGCACAAGTCCTTCTCCTACTCCCTGCTGGACACGGTTCTCATGAGTCGAAGGTACGCCGAGGAGGAGGATGAGGGAGGCAGCGAGGTGAATGAGGTGATGAGGGAGCTGGGGATCCGCGACTACGCTGAGAGGCTCGCTGGCGAGCTACCCTACGGGATACAGAGGTTGGTCGAGATAGGGAGGAGCCTGCTCACCAAGCCCAAGCTCCTGCTGCTGGACGAGCCCACCGCCGGGATGAACCCCAAAGAGGCCGAGGACCTCATTTCCAAGGTCAGGGAGATAAAGGAGAGCTTCGACCTCACGGTCCTCATCGTCGAGCACAGGATGAAGGTGATCCAGGGACTCTGCAACTGGGTCCAGGTGCTGGATCACGGGAGGATAATCGCCGAGGGGACCTACGACGAGGTCGTCAGCAACCCCAAGGTGATAGAGGTCTACTTGGGAGGGACCTGAATGGCCCTTCTGGATGTCAGGGAATTGTTCGTGAGCTACGGCCCCCTCGTGGCCGTTCAGGGGATAAGCTTCCAGGTGAGGAAGGGTCAGGTCGTGAGCCTGCTGGGGAGCAACGGTGCCGGGAAGACAACGACCCTGAGGGCCCTCTCTGGCACCATAAACCTCGTCGGGGGGAGGGTCACGGGGGGCACCATATCGTTCGAGGGCGAGGACATAACGAGGGTCCCGCCCCACAGGAGGGTGAGGATGGGGATCTCACTGGTCCCGGAGGGCAGGAAGATATTCCACAGGCTCACGGTCTACGAGAACCTCGTGGTGGGGGGCTACACCGTGAAAGACCTGGAGGACAGGCTCGAGTTCGTCTACCAGCTATTCCCCGTCCTCAGGGAGAGGAGGAATCAGGTGGCTGGATCACTGAGCGGCGGTGAGCAGCAGATGCTCGCCATAGCCAGGGGGCTGATGAGCGACCCCAAGCTCCTGCTGCTCGACGAGCCCTCCCTAGGCCTGGCTCCCAGGATTGTGGATGTCCTCTACGACGCGATCTCCAAGATAAACGAGGAGGGGACGACGGTGCTGGTGGTGGAGCAACACGTCAAGAAGGCACTCACCCACTCCCACTACATCTACGTGATCCAGACGGGCAGGATAATAGCGAGCGGGGAGCCGGAGGAGGTCCTCTCCATGGACATGGTCAAGGCCTACCTGGGGTGATTCCATGGTCAGCGCCACCTACATACTGGATCTGTTCATCGGGAGCTTCGTCCTGGGGAGCATGTACGCCCTCCTAGCCATAGGAATGAGCATAATATACGGGATCCTCAGGCTCATCAACTTCGCCCACGGCGCCATGCTCATGGTAGGCGCCTACTTCTACATCATGTTCCTGGCCATGGGCCTCGATCCCGTGACCTCCCTGCCCCTCTCCATGGCTCTGGGCGCGGTGCTCGGGGTCGCGATAGACTTCTTCGCCTACAGGCCGCTGAGGGGAGGGCCGGAGCTCTCGATGCTGATAACCTCGCTGGGGGTCTACATATTCCTGGAAAACCTGGTCAGGATAATCGCGACCCCGCAGCCAAGGGTGTTCCCCCTGCCCGAGTTCCTCAAGGGGGTCTACAGGTACGGGGACTTCTCAGTGAGGGTCATCGAGATATTCACCATAGTCTCCACCCTCGTCCTGTTTGCTGCCCTGGTCCTCTTCTTCACCAAGACGAAGGTGGGGATCGCCATGAGGGCAACAGCGGACGATCTGGAGGCCAGCGTCCTCATGGGGATCGACGCGAACCGCATCATAATGATCGCCTTCGCCCTGGCTTCCATGGTGGCCGCGCTGACTGGCTTCCTGTGGGGAGGAATGTACGGCCAGGTCGATCCCACGACGGGCTTCATGCCGGGCGTGAAGGCCTTCATAGCCGCAGTTGTAGGGGGCATAGGAAGCCTGACAGGCTCCGTGCTGGGAGGCTACATCCTCGGCTATGCGGAGATCTACTCAGTCGGACTCCTCCCACCAGAGTACTCCGGACTCAGAGATGGGATCTCGTTCCTGATCCTCATAATAATACTCCTGATCAGGCCCTACGGCCTCTTCGGCAGGGAGGTGGAGCGCGTATGAGGGACGCTAGGAGGGTGATCTTGACAGCCTTGGTGGGCGCCGCCTTCCTGCTACTCATCGACAACTTCGCCTCCGGTTACCACAAGTACCTGATAGAGCTGATGGGGATTTACGCCATCCTGACCGTGAGCCTTGGACTGACGAACGGCTTCACCGACGTCTTCAGCCTAGGGCACGTCGGTTTCATGGCGGTCGGGGCCTACACGGCCGCGCTGCTGACCTTCCCGCTTGAGAAGAGGCCCAGCTACTTCCCCGAGCTCCCCTCCATGCTGAAGGGGGCCTATTTACCGTATCCAGCGGCCCTCCTGGTTGGGGGGCTTCTGGCCGCAGCCATAGCCTTCGTCATAGGCTTCCCTGTACTCAGGCTGAGGGGCCACTACTTGGCCGTGGCCACGCTGGGCTTCATGGCCGTCGTTTACTCCCTCCTCCTCAACCTGGAGCCCATAACTAGGGGGGCACTGGGGATAAGCGGGATCCCCGAGTACACCAACATATGGTGGATCTACCTCTGGCTCGGCATCACCGTCTACGTGACTTGGAGGATAGTGGACTCCTACCACGGCAGGGCCATGATAGCCATCAGGGAGGACAGCATCGCCGCCCAGAGCCTCGGCATAGACACCTTCAGGTACAGGCTCATGGCCTTCGTGATAGGCGCGTTCTTCGCGGGGGTCGCTGGGGGCCTCTACGCCCACCTGATCACGTTGATAGACCCAAGGGCGTTCTCCTTCGTCCTCACGTTCAACGTCATAATAATGCTCATCGTCGGTGGAATGTACACCATATCGGGAGCCTGGCTGGGCGCGGTCCTCTTCACCGTCCTCATGCAGGTGTTGAAGCCGGTTGAGGAATCCACCGGCCTTTACGGTCTCGTCGAATTGATCTTCTCTGCGCTCCTAGTTGCCATTATGATATACAAACCCAGAGGTCTACTGGAGGAAGAGCTGCCCGCGTTGGTCAGGAGATGGCTCAAGGCCGGCGAGGAGTCGAAGCCGTCTTAAACT
>WAOH01000034.1 GCA_015521385.1 Thermoproteota archaeon | reverse complement strand
GTTCAACATACCGGTCTCATCGTTCTGGTTCGCCCTGAGGGATCTGAGGAAACTGAGACTCGTGGAATTCGGCAACGGGGAGCCGATACGCCTCACCCCAGCTGGCAAGGTGGTAGCGGAGGCCCTCAAGGGGGTGGCTTGGTGGGAAAGAGAGTAGTGGTGAAGCTAGGGGGTTCCGTCCTCAAGGGACCGGAGGACTTCAAGAGAATAGCGGAGATAACCAAGAGGGAGTTCGAGCAGGGGCACGAGCTGCTGCTCGTGGTTTCGGCCATGAAGGGGCACACTGACCAGCTCATAGACATGGCCGAGAGGGTAGGCGCCAGGGACGAGCTGCTCGACTCGATCGCTGGCATGGGGGAGGTGCTGTCCGCAAGACTGATGGCCGCCGCCCTGAACTCGGAGGGGGTGCCCTCGGTGGCCATAGACCCGAGCTCGCCCAGATGGCCGATGATAACCAACGACAGATTTGGTGATGCCGATCCCGATCTCCCTAGAACCTGTGGTGCCGCCATATCGAACATAGAGCCCCTACTCGGCAAGACAGTGCCGGTAATATGCGGCTACATTGGGAAGACCAGAGACGGTAAGCTCACCACCTTGGGAAGGGGCGGCAGCGACACAACGGCCGTGACCCTGGCCAGGTGCCTCAATGCAGACGAGGTCGTCCTAGTCAAGGACTCGAAGGGAATAATGACGGCCGATCCCAAGATGGTGGGGAACGCCCAGCAGATAAGGGAACTGAGGGCGGAGGAAGCGCTGATGATGTCGTTGGGAGGGGCTAGGGTGCTCCACCACAAGGCGCTTCGCTACCTAGCGCCGGCCGTGAGGATGAGGGTCGTCTCCATAGACGAGGGGAGGTTCACAGGTGGCGGTACGGTCGTGCATGGTCATATCCCAGATCTGCACGTGGAAATTCATGAGAGGCCCGTCAGCATGGTGACCCTGCTCACCAACGGTCATGGCCTAGATACCAATGGTATGGAAGGCATACTCTCCGTAAGCACCCTAGACAGGGCCACGATAATGTACGTGGATGGCGATTCGGAGGACACGGTGAGGAAGCTACATTCCCTCGTTGAGAGGGGGGAGGCGAAGGCGGTGACCGTCAGGAAGGACGTGGCGATGATAAGGGTGTGGGGTGCGGCCATAGAGGAGATCCCCGGTGTGATACACAAGATATCCGAACCCCTGGCCGCTATGGGCATCAACATACTTGGCCTCCAGACTGTCCACAACAGGATAGCGGTCTTCGTGGACTGGAAGGACAGGGAGAGGGCCGCCGAGGAGCTGAGGGTGATCCTGGGGTGATGGGATGAAGGTAGCCCTGCTGGGTGGTACCGGAGCGGTTGGACAGCGGTTCGTGAAGATGCTGGCAGGCCACCCTTGGTTTGAACTGACGGTGATAACGGGAAAGACCAGCGTTGGGAGGAGGTACGGTCAAGTGAACTGGGTCCTCGAGGGAGAGGTGCCCGAGGAGTTCAGAGATCTGGTGGTGGCTGAGAACTCGCTGGAGAGTCTGAGGGGAGTGGATCTGGTGTTCTCGGCCCTTCCCTCCAAGGAGGCTAGGGAATTCGAGAGGGAGCTGATGAAGCGAGGCATACCTCTGGTGAGCAACGCCAGCGCCCTGAGGATGGACCCGCTGGTTCCCTTGGTCATACCCGAGGTGAATCCGGATCACCTCTACCTGATCGAGAGGCAGAGGGAGATGGGAATCGGGCCCGCAGCCACGGATCCCAACTGCACGACTACCGTGCTGACCCTGCCCCTGAAACCCCTCCACGATGCCTACAACCTGAGGAGGCTGGATGTTGCCAGCTATCAAGCCCTCTCCGGGGCTGGTTATCCTGGAGTCCCCTCCTACGATATAGTGGATAATGTGATCCCCTTCATCCCCGGAGAGGAGGAGAAGGTCGAGAACGAGACGAGGAAATTGCTGGGCAGGCTGGACGGTGGCGAGATAACGTTCGCATCGTTCGAGGTTCAAGCCACCTGCATGAGGGTGCCCGTTCTGGACGGCCATTTGGTGGCTGTGCACGCCGAGTTCGAGAATGAAGTGGATCCCGAGGAAGCGGCGAGACTCCTCGAGAACTTCAGTTCCGAGCCCCAGTCTCTGGGATTGCCGACGGCCCCCTCCAAGCCCATCCACGTGAGGAGGGAGGAGGACAGACCCCAGCCGAGGTACGACAGGGACGCGGAAGGAGGCATGAGCGTCGTAGTGGGGAGGATCAGGAGAGGGGCCAACAAGCGTTCACTCCTGTTTATCGTGGTAGGGCATAACACGGTGAGGGGAGCGGCCGGGCAGGCGATCCTGCTCGCGGAGCTGATGAGGGCCAAGAACCTCATCTAAACTTTTTCCCACTTATCAAGACTTATGTAATTGACCCCGCTCGCTACACCTATGATACTCCCGGACAGCAGCATACGCTCCCTCATAGAATCAGGCCAGCTATCCATAGAGCCCCTGTACGATGATACCATAAGGGAGAACGGCGTTGATATGAGGATAGGACCGGAGATCGCTTTTCCCATAGTCACCGGCGAGGTTATAGACCCGATCAGGGATAACCCTGCCAAGCACTTCTCGGTCAGGGAGATACCGGACGATGGCATAATAATCCCAGGGAACACCTCCGTCCTGCTGGTCACCGAGGAGTACGTCAGGATGCCCCGCGACGTTGCTGCCCTCTGTGGACTGCGCTCCTCCATAGCTAGATGGGGTTTCGTCGCCCCACCAACCCTGATAGATGCCGGTTTCGAGGGTCAGCTGACCATAGAGGTGATGTGGACCAGACCCGCGCCGGTGAAGCTCTACAGGGGGATCAGGTTCCTGCACGTGGTGTTCTTCAGGCTCGAGGGGGATGTGGAAAGGCCCTACTCGGGGAGTTACCAAGGCCAGAGGGGAGTGACCCTGCCCAAGAAGCTCGAATCTTCCCCTCGAATGAAAAATATTGAATGAATATTCTGGATTCCCACCATTACCTTAGGGAATAAGTATGGCGCTAGCGGATACAGATCTTTGGATCCCCGGAATACCGTCTCAACTCCACACGCCAAAGTTTATTAGTTGCTTCGCAGTAGCTCCCTCGCGGCCCCGACACGGGACGTGCGATCTCGAGGTAAACTCATATCCATATAGCTTCTGATTATCAATTTGTGTGATCATATTCATGATAGTCATCCCTTTATTCTACGAAAATGATCGTTGGAGTGGAAATGTGAGAAGAGAGGTCTTATAGGTCCTTCCGGCCCAGAAGTTGGTGAAGATGGTAGTAACGAGGGTAGTTAAGAGGGACGGAAGAATCGTCCCGTTTGACGCCTCCCGCATCAGGAGGGCGATAGAAGGGGCTATGCGGGAGGTGGGGCATTACGATGAGGCCACCCTGGACAAGGTGGTCAAGTACATACTCAGGGTAATAAACAGAACATTCAGCGATGAGAACCCTCCTCATGTGGAGGAGATCCAAGATATAGTTGAACTGGCCCTGATGAAGTACGACCTCTTCGATGTGGCCAAGGCATACATCCTCTACAGGAAGGAGAGGGAGAAGATAAGGAAAGAGAAGATGGCCATTCTGGGCAAGGACTACGTCGATGATGTGGATAAGAGGCTCTCTCTCAACGCTATAAGGCTTCTCGCCGCCAGATATCTCCAGAAGGATCCGGACGGGAGGCTGAAGGAGGATCCAAAGGGCATGTTCATAAGGGTCGCCTCCTTGGTAGTGATCCCAGACGTGCTCCACGATCCAAAGGTGTTCGACAAGGATGGTGGCCAACCGGTTCACCCTAAGGAGGAGTTCTCGCCGGAAGAGTGGGAAGGAAAGGTGGGACTGAAGAACGGTCATCCGGAGGACCACTTGGCCCCGGCCTTCACGTGGAACCGCTATCACTTGGAGAGGATGAAGGCGCTCTATGACGAGCTCAACGAGCAGGGGAAGATGAAGGTGAGCTGGTCCCAATTCTGGGAAATGCTTCTTCACGGAGAGTTCGACCACCATTACAAGGATTTCCTGAACTATTACAGGCTGATGGTTGATCTCAGGTTCTTGCCTAACTCTCCAACGCTGTTTAACGCGGGCACTAGGTTGGGCCAGCTCTCTGCGTGCTTCGTCCTGGACATAGACGATAGCTTGGAGTCGATAATGAAGGCCGCCACGGATGCGGCGATGATATTCAAATCTGGTGGAGGGGTAGGCATAAACTACTCCAAGCTCAGGCCCCAGGGCGACATAGTCAGATCCACGGGCGGCCAGGCATCAGGCCCGGTCAGCTTCATGCGAATAATAGATGTGATCACGGATGTGGTGAAGCAGGGCGGACGAAGGAGAGGCGCCAACATGGGCATACTGGAGATATGGCATCCCGATATATGGAAGTTCGTCGAGGCCAAGGCCAAACCCGGCCAATTCGAGAACTTCAACATCTCTGTGATGATTACTGAGGATTTCTGGCCTAAATTCGAGTCCGGAGAGGAGTACCCCCTCATCAACCCGAGAAATGGGGAGGTATGGGATACCCTGAATCCGAGGGAGTTCTTCAGGAAGATAGCCGAGATGGCTTGGCGTACTGGCGATCCGGGGGTGCTGTTCGCCGATAACATCAACAAGAGGAACGTGATGAGGGACGCGTTGGGTGAAATAAAATCAACAAACCCATGCGGTGAGGAGCCTTTATATCCATATGAGTCGTGTAATTTAGGAAGTATTAACTTATATGCCTATATCAGGAGAGAGAATGGATTAATATCCTTCGACTGGGATGCTTACTCCGAGGACATCAGACTGGCCCTCCGCTTCCTCGACAACGTCATCGATGTGAACAAGTTCCCCATCCCTGAAATAGAGAGGAATACCAAGGCAACGAGGAAGGTCGGTCTCGGTCTGATGGGGCTGGCCGATGTCCTCTTCGCGCTGGGGATACCGTACAATAGCGAGGAGGGCTTCGATTTCATGAGGAAAGTGGCCGAGTACCTCACCTATTTCGCCATGAGGGAGAGCGTCGAAATGGCAAAGGAGAGGGGAACCTTCCCACTTTACGAGAGATCGGGTTACGTCAAGGGAGAAATGCCCGTTGAGGGCTTCTACCACCCGGAATGGTGGCACTTGGACTGGGACTCCCTCAAGGATGAGGTGATGAGGTACGGGATCAGGAACGCCGAGGTGACGACGATAGCACCTACCGGCTCCATCTCCATGATAGCTGACGTCTCCTCCGGAATAGAGCCCCAATTCGCGCTGGTGTACGAGAAGAGGGTATCCGTCGGTTCCTTCTTCTACGTGGACAGGGAGCTGGAGAGGCAGCTCAAGGAGAACGGTCTCTACCATGAGAAGCTACTGAAGGAGATAGCCGATAACGGGGGTTCCATCCAGGGCATAGAGCCTCCCGAGGGTAAGGAGGAGCTCTTCAAGAGGATGCAGCAGGTGTTCCTCGTGGCCTACGACATACCTTGGTGGGACCACGTCAGGGCCCAGGCTGAGATAGCCAAGTGGATATGCGCGGCGGTGAGCAAGACGATAAACATGCCGAACTGGGTCTCCGTCTCGGACGTTGAGAAGGCCTACCTGTTCGCCTACAAGCTCGGGTTGAAGGGAATCACTGACTACAGGGATGGTTCAAAGGCGGCCCAGGTGCTCGTCACACCCTCCCAGAGGAAGGGCGAGTACGTGGTGAGGACGGAGAACCAGACGCTGAAGATGATGGAAATGCTGGGAATAGAGTTACCTCAGCTGAGGAAGGCTCCCGTGGAGGAGAAGGCGCCCGCTCAGCCGGTCTTCAAGCCACCATCCCCTCCACCCACGAATCACGTGGAGAGGTGTCCCGAGTGCGGCAGCACTAGGCTGGTGTACAAAGAGGACTGCGTCACCTGCCTGGACTGCGGATGGTCTGCCTGCGTGGTCTCGTGAGGGAGCTTGAGTGAGTGAGGGATTGGTGCACCTCTACACGGGTAACGGCAAGGGAAAAACCACGGCAGCCTTCGGATTGGCGTTGAGAGTAGCGGGAAGGGGAGGTAGAGCCCTCATAGTTCAGTTCCTGAAGGGACAACCGACGGGGGAGGTCATGGCGGTCAAGAAAATACCCGAGATAGAGGTCAGGAGGTTCGGCAGCGAGAGGTTCGTGGATCCCAAGAGACCTAGGGAGGAGGATATAGCCCTGGCTAGGAGAGGACTTCAGGAGGCTGCGGCGGCCATGTCCTCCGGTAATTATAGGCTGGTGGTCTTGGACGAGGTGAATGTAGCCGTGGCCTTCAAGCTGATCGATGAGGAGGAGGTCATCTCGGCAGTTGAGTCGAGGCATCCGCACACCGAGGTCGTCCTGACTGGGAGGTACGCTCCTCCCTCCTTCTACGAATTAGCGGACTATGTCACCGAGTTCAAGGAGGTGAAGCACCCCTTCTCATCAGGGATCCCCGCTCGAGAGGGTATAGAATTTTAACTCAATAATTTATTCACTCTTTTTACAAAACCGGCGTGCTAGGAGGATAAGGACCTCCCATTTTCGGGTTCCCCCTTACTTTAAAGGAGAAGCCTCCCCCATAGCAGGGTGATCTCACATGCTGGCTGAGAACCCTGTATCCCTCTCAAAGGGAAGGAAGATGACCCGCGAGGAGCTCTCTCAAGCCCTGAGATATGCCATTATAGCCGAACTGGATGCCATAAACCTCTACATTCAATTCGCGAATGCGACGGACGATGAGAAGGCCAGGAAGATATTCTTAGATGTGGCTAAGGAGGAGAAAACCCACGTAGGGGAGTTTCTAGAGCTCCTTCTCTCCTTAGATCCTGAGCAGGTGAAGGAGCTGGAGGAGGGAAGAGCGGAAGTTAAAGAACTGTTAGAAGGCCACTAACACCTCCATTTTTACGAGGAGCTCATATTCCTTTCATCCTAATCCACTAAGGGTGCGATCGGCCATTACCTAGCTGCCCGTCTCCCGGACTACCTCCGTACCCCGACGATAGACGAAAAAATCCCGATATATTTTATGCTAGGGCTAAAAACATAAAAACATACTTTCTTTTCCAGCTATATTTAAAATATACTTCGATAATACTAGCGATTAAATTCACAATTATCAACTAGGAAAGCTTTTAACTATTATTTCGAATCTCGAACGGGGCAAGGAATCATGGAAGGTCTCGGTTTGACAAATGAGGTCCTCGTGACATTTTCCTTAGGCGTTGCGATAGGTATAGGACTTGGGATAATCGGTTTTATCCTCGGTAAGATACTATCTCCGGCCAAGGAGTATCCCAGAAAGAGAGAAAGGTATGAGTGCGCCAATCCACCGCGGGGAAGGGCGAGGGGCCTCTTCATGATGCAGTACTACCCCTTCCTGATCCTGTTCCTTACCCTAGAGCCCATCATGATCTACTCATTCCTGTTTCTAATGGAGGCCCATAGATACATCCTCAATACCACCCTCCTTTTCGGCGCCATGGTGGCGATCCTCGCATCCCCCCTCGTGTTCGGGATATATTACGTTAGGAGGCTGGAACTATGGTCTGCGCATTAGAGGGAAGCATGTGGGTTGGTAACTTGGAGAAGGCCGCCAGGAAGGCGGCTGCCTGGCTGGTGAACAAGACGCCCATCAGGAGCCTGAGGGACTGGGGGATAGCCTTCTCCCTCTGGCCGGTCCACTTCACCACGGCCTGCTGTGGAGCTGAGTTTGGAGCCTCCGCTGCTCCCAAGTTCGACACCGAGAGGTTCGGGTTCCTCCCATTCATAGCATCGAGGCAGTGCAACGTGCTCTTCATAGAGGGGACCCTCAGCAAGAAGATGGCCGAGGCGGCGATATGGGTCTACGAGCAGATGCCCGATCCCAAGTTCGTCGTTGCCATGGGAGCCTGCGGCATCGACGGCGGCATATTCTGGAACAGCTACAACATAGTGAGACCGAAGGACATCTTACCCGTCCATGTCTACATCCCGGGATGCCCGCCGAGACCTGAGGCAGTTGCCCAGGCGATAATCATGCTGCAGAGGAAGATAAGGAAGGGGGAGCTGGTGACCTATGAAGTTTGAGGAACTGAAGTCCCAGATAGAGGAGAGGCTGAAGGATCTTGGTGCTGAGGTCTCTGGAAAGGAGCCCAACGTCGTGGATGTCAAAGTCGCCAGGGATAAGATGGTCGAGGCGGCCAAGAGGCTGAAGGATCTGGGATTCGATCACGTCAAGGCCGTCACCGCCGTGGATTATCCGAACGAGAGGTTCGAGGTAGTCTACGTCGCCTCCTCCTACTCGAACCTGGAGCTGGCTTACTTCATAGTTAACCTCAGGACGGACCTCCCCTATGACGATCCGAAGATGCCCACCCTGCTGGAGGTCTGGCCGAGCGTCCTCTATCAGGAGCACGAGGAGCACGATCTCATGGGCATAGTGTTCGAGGGCCATCCCAGGATGGGCGAGAGGCTCCTCCTGCCCGAGACCTACGAGGGCATACCGCCGCTCAGGAAGGAGTTCAAGGTGAAGACGGAGGGGATAAACGCATGAGCCTGGAGGAGAGGGAGCTAGAGGTACTGATAGGTCCTCAACACCCCGCATCGGGTCACATGAGGCTGGTAGCCAAGATAGACGGGGATATAGTCGTGGAGCTGAGGCCCAACATAGGGTACGTGCACCGCTCTGTGGAGAAGCTGGCTGAGGTCAAGAAGTACCTTCAGATAATCCCGCTGGTGGAGAGGCCATCCCTGGCAGACACCACGGCCAATAACCTGGCCTACGTCATGGCCGTGGAGAAGCTGCTCGGCATAGAGCCGCCGCCTAGGGCCCAGTACCTGAGGACCCTGCTGGCGGAGATAAACAGGATACACAGTCACTTCTACGGGATGGGCATCCACGGAGTCATGATAGGTTCGTCAACCGCTTACATGTGGTGCTTCGGTGACAGGGAGCCCCTGATCGAGCTGGCGCAGGAGCTGACCGGCGCAAGGCTGACGTACTCGTACATAGTGCCGGGAGGCGTGAGAAGGGACCTGCCTCAGGGCTTCGAGGACAGGGTGGAGAAGGTGATGAGGTACCTGGAGAACAGGATGCCCGACTACTTCGATCTCTACTTCAACAACCCCGTGACCAGGGCCAGGCTAGAGGGAGTGGGCGTGCTGACCAAGGAGGATGCGATAAAGCTCGGCGTCACTGGACCCAACCTGAGGGCGAGCGGCGTTCCATACGACGTCAGGAAGGCGGAGCCCTATGCAGCATATCCCGAGCTGGATTTCGACGTGATAACTGAGGAGGCGGGCGATGCCTTCGCCAGGGTGATGGTCAGGGTGAGGGAGATCCAGGAGAGCATCAAGATAATCAGGCAGGTCCTGAAGAAGATACCCGACGGCCCCATCCTGAACGAGAAGTACATGAAGATGATCCCGCCGAACCTGAGAAAGCAGGTCGAGGAGACCGGTCACATAAAGTTCCCCGGAGTCTTCGCCAACCTCAGGGTCCCGGCAGGAGAGGCCGTGGCCAGAGTAGAAGGAGGGAGAGGGGAGGTCGTCTTCCACATAATCAGCGACGGGAAGATGAGCCCCTACAGAATGAGGATGGTCACCCCCTCGTTCAGGAATGTCATACTGTTCGAGCACCTGACTAGGGGAGCCAGAGTGGCCGACATCCCCGCGATTTACGGTAGTTTGGATTACTTCCCGCCGGAGGCTGATAGGTGATGCAGGACCTGTTGAGTATAATATTTGAGCCGTACGTGTTCGTTCCCCTGATATTCCCGGGGATAACCGTAGCCTTCCTGCTCCTACTCGTGATTATCTGGCTCGAGAGGAAGATCGCCGCCAAAGTGCAACTGAGGTACGGTCCTCTCTATGTCCTCAAACCGCTAGGTGGAGCGATACAGATGGTCGCCGACCTGCTCAGGTACCTGTTCCAAGAGCCCATCATACCGAAGACCGTTGACAAGCTGGCGTTCATAATGACGCCGGCGCTGCTCTTCGGAACCGCATACCTGCCTACGGTGGCCATACCTGTCAGTCCCACGTTCTACGCGTTCAGGAGCGACCTCAGCCTCCTCATAGTGCTGGCCCTCTCGACCCTCGCCCCGATATTCACCGTAGTGATGGGATGGGCCAGCAACAACAAGTTCTCCCTCATAGGGGGTATAAGGGAGGGCTACATAGTCGTCTCCTACGAGATACCCATGTTCCTGTCGGCCCTGTCAATGGCCGTCCTCTACGGTTCCTTGGACCTCGTGGAGATAGCCGAGGCCCAGAAGGGCATATGGGGGATTTTCCTGAATCCGGTAGCGGCCATAACGATGCTGGTCCTCATGTACATGTCGACCAGCAAGTTCCCGTTCGAGATACCCGAAGCTGAGAGCGAGATAGTTGCCGGGGCCTACACGGAGTACAGCGGCATCCTCTACGGTCTGGTCATGGGAGCATCCTACGTGAAGCTCTACGTCCTGAGCCTGGTGTTCACCATACTCTTCCTAGGAGGGTGGAACCCCATACCCGGATTCATGGCAAACGACCCGCTCCTGCCCGGAGTCCTGCTCTTCATCAAGGCCTTCATCATAATAGTGATAGGGGCCTTCCTCAGGGCCGTGTACCCGAGGTTCAGGATAGATCAGGCCATGGACTTGGGATGGAAGACGATGCTGCCCCTGTCGATAATCTCCATCTTCATCTCGCTGGTAGAGGTAATGCTGATGGGAGGTGCGTGATTTGACGGTTGAAAGGACGATCCGTCACATAAAGGCCCTCGCCACGGGGGCCAAGTACATGCTGGGTGGTCACAGACTCACCCTCATGTACCCGGACGACATCCAAGAATTCCCCGACGGCTACAGGGGGATGATAGAGTACGACTGGGACACCTGCATAAAGTGCGGTCTCTGCGCCATGGTCTGCCCCGCCGATGCCATGAAGATGTACGTTTCGAAGGAGGAGTCGGAGGAGGGCAAGAGGCCCGTGAGGAGGCCGGGCATTAACTACACTAGGTGCGTCTTCTGCGGCTTCTGCGTGGATATCTGCCCGACCAACTCGCTGAAATTCACCAAGGTGCACGACGTGGCATTTTACACGTTTGAGGAACAGATCTACCCACCGGAGAGGTTCAGGGAGGGCGTACCGAAGCCCCAGTACGACAAGGAGCCCAGGAGGGTCAGGGCAGTTCTGGATGAGAAGAGGGGGATTAGGTATGAACCCGTTGAGTGATCCCCTCTCCGTAGTGTTCATCCTCTCCTCGCTCATGTCAGTGGTGGCTGCGATACTCATAGTACACCACAAGTCCATCGTGTACTCCGCGTTCTTCCTCTCCGTCTTGGGAGTGGGCAACGCAATCCTGTTCACCCTGCTCGGCTTCCCGATAATAGCCCTGTTCCACCTCTCCGTGTACGTTGGAGCGGCCGTGACGTTCATCCTCTTCTCAGTGGTCATGCTGAAGGAGGCTCCCGTGGTGGAGCCGCCAGTGAAGGCCCTAGCGGTGATAGCGGCTGGCGTGCTCGCGCTCATAATGATGAAGATATTCTCAGTGTTCACGGCAGAGCCTTCCTTCCTCCTTAACTACAGGGACCTGACCGCCCTGCTCGTGACCAAGTACTGGTTCGCCCTCATCGTGGCAGCGATAGCGCTGGTAACCACGCTGATAGAGGCGATAACCCTCGCCAGAAGGGAGGGGGTGTGAGCGAGAATGGAGGCCTCTTGGTACCTGTTCGTCTCCTCGATACTGTTCGCCATCGGGATATACGGGCTCCTAACGAGGAGAAACATGATCAGGATGCTCCTCTCAGCCGAGATTATTTTTAATGCCGCTCTCCTGGCCTTCCTCTCCCTGGCGTCGTTGGACGCCGGCTACGGGCCAGTAGGGGGAGCTATCGTGGTGATAGCCATCTCCCTATCGGCCGCCGAGGTCGGCGTCATAGTCTCCATAGCGATAATGATGTTCAGGATGAGGAGGGCCCTCGATGTGTATGAGCTGAAGAAATTCAGAGGGTGAGAGTATGATACTGGAAACCCCCTACATGTTCCTGTCAGTGGTCGTACCAATGGTGATATCCCTCATATTCCCGTTCCTGGACTTGGGAAAGAAGGCGTTCGCCACCATATCCACCGTGCTCCTGCTGATACCTCTGGCAGTGGTCTCGTGGCTCAGCTACGTCAGCGGTCTCAGAGAGCCCGTTCTCGACCCAGTATTCTTCGCGCATCCCACCCTTGGTAACTTCACCATGCTGCTGGACTCCATCAGCGCCCCCCTAGCCATCTCCATAGGCCTAGTGACCTCCATGATCTCCTGGTACTCCCTGAGGTACATGGACCACAGGTTCGAGGAGATGGAGGAGGAGGGCCATAAGCCAGCTGGCTGGGGCGTATACTACATGCTCTACATACTCTTCTCCGCTGCCATGATGGGGACCGTCCTCTCGACGAACCTCATCGAGTTCTACATATTCCTAGAGATATCGCTGCTCCCGAGCTTCCTGCTGATAGCCTTCTACGGGTACGGTAAGAGGGAGAGGATAGCGCTCCTCTACCTGATCTGGACCCACGTCGGCGCGCTGGCGTTCTTGGTGGGTACGCTTATACTAGGCCTCAACGTCGGGACCTTCGACTACTTCAACCCCATCAAGGCCGTCGCCAACCTAGGACTTGGCAACGCGCTGCCTGAGGCGATCAGGTTCCCCGTGTTCATAGCGATCCTGATAGGTCTCTTCGTGAAGATGGCCGTGTTCGGTGTCCACATATGGCTGCCCTACGCGCACGCAGAGGCCCCAACCCCGGTGTCGGCCCTCTTGTCCCCGAACCTGATAGGCATAGCCGCCTATGCCATGATAAGGATAGCCTACGTCCTCTTCCCGGCTGACTTCGAGGCTCTAGCTCCTTACATGCTCGGACTGGCCCTCCTGACCATAATATACGGTGGTCTGATGGCCCTCGCCCAGGACGACTTCAAGAGATTCCTCGCCTACTCCAGCGTCTCCCAGATGGGATATCTCCTGATGGGAATAGCCAGCGTGACCGCCTTGGGAATGGCCGGGGCGATACTCCACTACGCCGCCCACGCCGTGGGCAAGGCCCTGCTATTCGCCACCGCCGGAGTCCTGATAACTCAGCTTCATGGCCTCAGGAGCCTGAGCAAGATGGGAGGACTCGCCCCCAAGATGCCCCTCACCGCCTCCCTCGCCCTGATAGGGTTCATGCACATCACGGGCGTGCCACCATCCCTGGGCCTGTGGAGCGAGGTTCTCATACTCGCCGGGGTGGCCAACTTCGCCGTGAAGATGAACCAGTTCGTCCTCGTCACGGTCTTCCTGCTGATAGGTATAGGGCTCTCCACCGCGTACTCCTTCATCACCATGAGGAGGATATTCTTCGGCAAACCCTCCGAGGCTGCTGAGCACGCTCAGGAGGCCGGAGGGAACCTGCTCATACCCATGATAGTCATAGCCGCCGCCGGTCTCATACTCTTCCTCGTTCCTCAGCTGCTCGTCGATCCCATGGTGAAGGCCCTGGCTGGTCTGCTAGGGTGAACTAGGATGGAGTACGCGTTCCTGACCTGGCAGATCCCCTACATCGGGGCGATCCTAGCGCTGCTGCTGAACAGGGCAGGCAAGGTGAGGGATGTAATCGCCGTGCTAGCGATCTTCGGGGCAGCGGTGGCCTCCACCCTCACCTTGCAGGAAGCTCTAGCCTCAGAGGAGGCCATCCACATCTCCTACCCGTGGATCAAGTCTCTGGGCGTCACCTTCGGCGTGTACGTGGATTCCCTGGCCGCGGTGATGGCCCTCATAGTGGCCTGGCTGAGCTTCCTCATCGCCGTCTACAGCCTGAAGTACATGGAAGGGGATCCGGGACTCACCAGATACTGGTTCTTCTTCGATTTCTTCGTGGGAAGCATGCTCCTCCTCGTGCTCGCCGATAACCTGATCCTGATGTTTCTAGGATGGGAGGGCACCGGACTGGCTTCCTACGCGCTAATAGGCCACTGGTACACTGATGAGGACGAGAAGTGCGTCGGTGACATAGGGAGAAAGGCTCTGGGTGTACCGATGTGGTTCCCGCCCAGTCACAGCGGTCTGAGGGCCATAGTCTTCACCAGGCTCGGCGACGTGGGGTTCATCGCCGGCATAGGTGCCATCTACTACTTCACCCACACGTTCTCCATACCTGAGATAGCCCACATGGTCGGGGAGTGGGCCGGTCCCCTAGCGCATGCCGGTCTGCTCTTCCCATTCCTCCTGATATTCTCGCTAGGGGCCTTCGCCAAGTCGGCGCAGTTCCCGTTCCACGAGTGGCTCGTCACGGCAATGACCGGTCCCACGTCGGTCAGCGCCCTGATACACGCCGCCACCATGGTCAAGGCGGGAGTTTACTTCCTGCTCAGGTTCTCCCCGATATTCGTGCTCGCCGCTCACGAGATACCCGCGGCTGAGCCTCAGGTGCACGCCTTCTTCACGGCGGTGGCCCTGATAGGCGGATTCACCGCCTTCTTCATGGCGACCCAGGCCCTCGTCTCAAGGGAGCTCAAGCTCATACTCGCGTTCTCCACCGCCTCCCAGCTGGGATACATGTTCCTGGCCCTGGGTGCGGCTGGACTCATCGCGGAGTTCCCGCTGGGCTTCTTGGCAGGCTTCTCCCACCTGATGAGCCACGCGATATTCAAGGCCTCCCTCTTCCTCGTGGCCGGCGCCGTGATACACGTCGTTCACTCTAGGTTCATCGACGACATGGGCGGCCTCTGGAAGGCCATGAAGTGGTCCTTCCTAGCCATGAGCCTCGCCGCCCTGAGCCTGATGGGAGTACCGCCGTTCATGGGCTTCTGGACCAAGGATACGATAATAGAGGTGGCCAAGGAGTCTGGGGTGTTCCTGGCCTACCTGTTCGGCGTGGTCACGGCTGGTCTCACTGCCTTCTACTCCACCAGAATGGTGATCAGGACATTCCTCTACGAGATGTCCGAGAACGTCAAGCACGCTGAGGAGCACCATCACCTCCACGAGGCCCACCCGCTCATGCTCGTCCCCTACTTGGCTCTGGCCCTAATATCTCTGCTGGTCGGACTCGTGTGGCCCGTCTACGGTCCCCAGATCCTCGGGGTCATGGTCAGTAACGTCCTCGGGATACACGAGGAGTTCCATCCACACGTCGAACTCAATCTAGGGCTGCTGGCAACATCCCTCGCCATGGTATTCGGTGGAATCTTAGTGGCCGTCGGGCTCTACTACACCGCCGGGGGCAGGAGCGCCCTCAAGTCCATGAAGGAGAATCCAGTGGGCAAGGTGCTGCATGACTTCCTTTACGACAGATGGTACATCAACTCCATCTACTACATAGTGATAGTCGGCGGCTTCGCCTGGCTCTCCCGCACGATCTTCAAGTACTTCGACTCCCTGATAGTGGACGGGTTCTACCACCGCTTCATACCTTGGCTCACGGACAGGCTGAGTGTGCTGGGCTTCAAGTACTTCGAGACGGAGGTGGTGGACGAGACCTACCACGACAGGATAGTGAGGATGTTCAAGGCCTTCGGATCCTACGTGAGAAGGCTCCAGACGGGTCTGGTGAACCAGTACCTCGTGGCCTTCTTCATAGGACTGCTAGTGGTGTTGTTCCTCCTGCTGTGGGTGGGATGAGATATGGAAATGGTGATCTGGTCGCTGATGGTCCTGCTCGGTGGCATAGGCCTGGTAGTACCCACGCTCGACTACCTCAAGGGCACCAAGGTTAGCCCCTACCTCGCCCTCATCGCCACTGCCCTAGCTGCGGTGCTCGTGGGCTCGCTGATAGGGAAGAGCGGCACCCTCTTCGACGGGACCATAAGGGTGGACCCGCTCGCCACCTACCTGGCGCTGATAGCGACGGTGGGAGCGTTCCTCGTCACCGTAGCCTCCCTAGTGCAGGTGAGGGAGTGGAGCACCTCCCCGAGCCTCTACTCCCTCCTCCTCTTGGCGCTGCTGGGAGTGTACTTCGTGCTGTACGTGAATGACGCGTCGGTACTTGTCGCCGCATGGGCTCTAGTGGCCGTCGCCTCGTACGTGCTGGTGGGCATAAAGAAGGACGAGGACTCCCTGGAGGCCACGGCGAAGTACGCGCTGATGGGCGTTGCCTCCTCATCCCTCCTCATATTCGGCATAGCCCTGGTCTTGGGGATAGTGAAGACAAGCACGTTCCAGGTGCTGAACAGCGTGCCAATCGGCCTGAAGACCACTCTCCTCTTGGGCGTGCTGATGCTCGTCGCCGCCTTCGGGTTCAAGCTGGGCGTCGTTCCGTTCCACGGCTGGCTGCCCGACGTCTACGGAGGAGCCCACCCGATAATAGTGTCCTTCGTGGCGGGCGTGATCAAGCTGATAAGCATAGGGGCGTTCCTGAGGGTCCTCCAGCCCCTCATACCTGCCATCGCTAACGACTGGTTCCTGATAATGGCCTTCCTCTCCATAATAACCATGTTCTACGGCAACCTGGCCGCGCTGGTCCAGAGAAACGTGCAGAGGATGATGGCCTACTCCAGCATAGCGCAGGCCGGTTACTTCCTGATAGCCTTCGCCGCTCTGGCGTACTCGGACTCCCAGGCGCTGGCGCTGCAGGGTATAGGGTTGCACGTCACCACCTACGTCTTGGCCAAGGTGGGAATATTCGTCGGCCTAGCCTACTTCGCTAGGAAGGGGTTTGACCTGACGCTGGAAGGGCTGAGCGGGGTCGGGAGGAAGCTGCCCCTCTCCGGCACATTCGTTACGGTGTTGGTGCTGAGCCTCATGGGAATGCCACCTCTCATAGGGTTCTGGAGCAAGTTCATGTACATCTTCTACTCGGTGATGAATGTCGCTCCTTGGCTGGCCTTCCTCGGCATAGTGAACAGCGGCATCTCCGTGGGTTACTACGCACAGGTGATAAGGTACCTGTTCTTCGCCGATCCGCCCGAGGTGGACGTCAGGGAGGAGGAACCCGACCTCGAGGTATACGTGCTGACCATCACCGCCGTGCTGACCGTCCTCCTCGGACTCGGGCTCGTGGATGTCCTGATAGCTCTACTCTCCTAACTTCCCCCTTTCCTCCCACTTTTTCGGAGCGGAAGAGACCAAGGCTGGTTGAGAGGCTGCTGCCAGCTAACACCTTCCACAGATCCGGTTACGCACCTCTAATTACCCATATTTAGTGGGGTGGATCTCCCACCTCTTCGGCTGTTCGAAGCGGGGGGCAACTGCAGTATTGTAAGATAGGAAGCAGGAGGTAGACTCCACGGCCATCTCTCCCGACCTTGAGCGTGCTCGCCCACCTCCATGCGCGTCAAGTTAATTTTTTATATGATTGCTCCGAGGAGGCGAGGGTCCGCATGTACCTTCGGCGTTGAAGGGTGCAAGCCAGCTGCACTAGTCCTCGAGAACGGATCTGTTTATCGTGGTTGCAGCAGAGGCGGTCCCGGAATTCGCGTTCGGTGAGGTCGTCTTCACCACCGGGATGGTCGGGTACCCAGAGTCCCTGAGCGATCCCAGCTACAGGGGACAGATCCTAGTGATGACGAACCCGCTTGTAGGAAACTATGGCGTGCACACTGATCTTCTGGAGTCCGACGGGGTTCAGGTAACCTCGCTTGTAATTCACGAACTCACGAACGCTCCCCACAGGTCGTCAAAACTGTCGCTGCAGGAGTGGTTCGATAAGTACGATGTGCCCATAGTGGAGTGGGTCGACACGAGGGCCCTCACCAAGGAGCTCAGGGAAGCGGGAGTGATGAAGGGGGCGGTGGGGGTCTGGGAGCAGGAGGAGGATCTGAACTCGCTGTGGAAGGCGCTGGAGGAGGCTCCTCCGTACGACGAGCTGGATCTAGTCGGCGAGGTCTCCCCGAGGGAAGTAACACGCCTGAGCGATTCCAGACCTCTTGTTGCGGTCATTGACTGCGGGTTGAAGCTCGGAATAGTGAGGGAACTGCTAAAGAGGGGGCTGGGGATGGTCAGGCTGCCCTGCCGCTCGAGCGCCGACGATGTGTGGGAGGTGGAGCCCGACGCCCTCCTGCTCGGTAATGGACCAGGGAACCCCGAGCTGCTCAAGTCGCAGGGAGAGATGGCCGTGGAGCTGGCCTCGGATGGATTGGTCACCCTAGGCATATGCCTCGGGCACCAGCTCATATCCTTGGGCCTAGGGGCCGAGACCTACAAGATGAAGTACGGGCACAGGGGCCAGAACAAGCCTGTCAGGGACCTCAGAACCGGTAGATGCTACGTCACCAGTCAGAACCACGGGTACGCGGTCAGGAGGGAGAGCCTGAGGGAGGCGAACCTCAGGGAGTGGTTCATCAACCCCGACGACTCAACCTTGGAGGGGGCGTACCACGAGGAGCTCCCCATAGCCACGACTCAGTTCCACCCCGAATCGTCACCGGGACCTATGGACACCTCGTGGGTGTTCGACCTGTTCGTCGAGGCGGTGGGGGAGGGGAGATGGAATCTGTGAGGAGGGTCCTGCTCATCGGCTCGGGCGCTATAAAGGTGGCCGAGGCGGCCGAGTTCGATTACAGCGGAAGTCAGGCGATAAAGGCGTTGAAGGAGGAGGGGATAGAGGTCGTGCTAGTGAACCCGAACGTAGCGACGATACAGACCGGGGACATGGCCGACAGGGTGTACCTCCTCCCCATCAAAGAGGAGTTCTTGGAGAGGGTGATAGAGGCGGAGAGGCCCGACGGGATAATGCTGGGGTTTGGGGGTCAGACGGCCTTGGATGCCGGGGTCAGGCTGTGGCGCTCGGGCGTCTTGGACAGGTACGGGGTGAGGGTGCTCGGGACCCAGCCAGAGGCGATAGACAGGGCACTTAACAGGGAGAGGTTCAAGGAGGCCTTGGAGAGGAAAGGGGTGCCCATGCCCCCCAGCAGGCATGTCTCATCGGTGGAGGAGGCGATGGAGGCAGCTGATTCAATAGGCTACCCCGTCATGGTCAGGGTCTCCTACAATTTGGGCGGGAGGGGGTCCTTCATAGC
>WAOH01000033.1 GCA_015521385.1 Thermoproteota archaeon | reverse complement strand
GAGAAGAGGGGGCCCAGTGTGGTCGATCTGGGGCGATGGGCTGCACGCGAGTAGGCTCATCGGGAGCCTCACCGCCTCACCTCCGGTTCCTTCACGTACAGGGCGAAGATCACCGTGGTGAGGACAGTTATCACGCCAGCTACCCAGAAGGGCACGATGTAGCCGGTCAGCTCTATCCCGAGCAGGTCGACTGTGGATGGCGCGTAGACCGCGACGAGGTAGCTGCCCGCCATCGCGCCCACGACGACGCCCACGTTGAAGAAGAGCTGCTGCACCCCGAAGACCGTCCCCCTTATCTCCTGACCCACCAGCTCAGATTGGAGGGCCCTCATTATGGGCATCCCCACGCTGAAGGCCATCATGAACGCGATCAGGGCGAGGGCGAAGGAGGTCACGTCGCTCAGGAAGGGCATGAGGAAGATCACCGGCCTGCTCACCACGTAGCTCGCTAGGACGAAGGGCTTCCTCCGCTCGAATCTGTCGCTCAGCCATCCCGAGAGGAACGTGGTGGGCAGGGCGGAGAGGCCCATTACCGTGAAGGCTAGCCCTATAATGGCGGGGTCCTTCACTATCCTCTCCACCGCGTACACTATCAGGGCGGTGTTCATTATGCCCATGGCAAGGCCGTTGCCGACCCCGTTCACGTAGATGGCCTTTATGCTGGTGGCCACGGATGCGGGGAGGCTCCTGAGGATGGAGGCTATCTCCCTGAGGCCAGAGGTCACTCCCCTCACCGTGGGAACGACCTTGGGAAGAGCGACGGCCAGGGCGGTGGCCACGAGACTGAGACCTCCCATGACGAGGAAGGGGGTCTTGAGGGCGAACAGGTAATCTCGGGGACCGAACACCTGCACGTAGAGCTTGTAGACCGCCGCGCCTATCCCCGGACCCACCACGTCGCCAAGGTTCTGGGTCATTATGTAGAGGGATATGGCCCTGCCCCTCTCCTGCGGCGTGGTGACGTCGGCCAGGTAGGCCTCAGCGACGGGCCAGGTTATGCCGGACGCGACGCCGGTCAGGGCCCTGAGTGCTATCAGGCCAAGCACATCGTCCACCAAGAGCATACCGAGGGACGTGATCGTGTAGATGATCATCCCAACGAGAATGAGTGTCTTCCTCCCCAGCAGATCGCTCAGTGTTCCCGAGAACGCCGCTACAGGGGCCCTGAAGAGCATGAACGCGGCCATGAGCGCCCCGAACTCAACGGCCCCCTCGTGGGCTGCTATCGCTCCCTGAGTCAGCTCGGGCAGCTGGTTGAGGACTCCCTTGAGAGCGAGCACTAAGTAGGGGAAGACCGGCATGGCCGCGGAGAACCCGATGCCTATGACCAGGCTTATCAGCAGGGTGATGGTCAGGACTAGCCTCTCCTTCCTCATTTGGACCTAGCCCACCTCCACCGGTTATAAATTGAGCGGGCCCTACAGGGTTGGGAGACGCGCGCGGGTGGAGGAGGTTCGAGCGATGAAGGTGGACTTCGAGTCGCTGGTGGAGAAGCTGGGTGGGAGGCTAATAACCACCACCGGGGAGGTCAAGACCGTAAGGCAGGCTGCAAGGGAGCTGGGAGTGGAGGAGGATCAGATAATAAAGACGCTGGTCGTCGTAACGGACGATGGACCGGTTCTGGCCATACTCGATGGTAGGTCGAGGCTGGACCTCTCCAAGGTGGGGAGGGGGGCGAGGCTCGCCACCCCGAGGGAGGTCGAGAGGTACACGGGATACAGGGTCGGGGAGGTCCCTCCCGTGGGGATCCCCCTCAAGACCTACGTGGACGAGCGGGTCCTGAGATGGGACAGGGTCTACGGCGGAGGCGGGTCAATAAGGAGGCTGGTGGAGCTCGATCCCCGTGTGATCGTCGACCATCAGAAGGCGGAGGTCAGGAGGTTGAGCCTCTAGAGCAGCTCCGACGGTACCCAGCCCCCCTCGAAGGCCGTTTCCTCGGTCTCAGGTTGTTGCGGTCGGAAGAAGCCGCCCAGCTTGGGGAGGGATGAGTCCTCGGTCTCCCTGAGGCTGTAGAGGAACCCGTCATCGCACAGGAGGTATACCAGATCACCGCTAACGGACATCGACGTTATCCGGGATGGGAGTTCGTAGGTCCACCTGACGGAGCCGTCCAGGTTGAGGCAAGCCACCCTGTTCGCCGAGGCAACGCATATCCTGTCCCCATCCACACCCATCAGGTCCACATCGCCCCGGGACCATAGCTCCTCCCCGTTATCGATGTTCAGGCAGATGAGGTCGTTTGTCAGGATGAGGACCACGCTACCAGTGATCTCTACGTTTCTGACCTTCCCCTCGTACCTCCATCTCGTGCTGCCGGAGGAGATACACCTGACCTCCCCTTCACCGACGAGGAGCACGCACTCCCCTCGAGAGGCTAGCCTGCCCCCATCATCCACCCTGTACTTCCAGATGAGAGATGCCCTCATCTCCCCTAGGGGGAGGGTCGGAGGGAAAAATGTTGGTGCCCGGCACGAGTCATCAGACCCTTCCTCCCGTCATCCGGATCCCCGCCTGCAGGCACGCCACCCCAGCGACTCGGGTCAGCCGCGTTGCTTGGGCTGGCTGGATGCCGTGAGCTGCTTCTGCCTCCAACTCACCTACTGGAGGCCATTGCCCGCGAGCGCACCATTATGCCTGAAGGGTCCGGTGATGAAGGGGAGGCCGTGTCCGGGTATCACGATCTCCGCCATCCTCGCCAGGGTGAGGGAGCTTCTCCTAGCCTCCTCCCTAGAGTAGAAGTCCCGGTTCAGGGAGTAGATCTCGCCCGACCGGAACCACGACTCTGAGATCACGGCATCCCCGGCCACGGCCACCCTGGCCCGAGCAACGGTCGTGAACCCCCAGACCTCCCCAGAGAGCGCTGCATCCACCAGTAGGGAGGCGTGAGCCGCCACGTGGCCGGGCGTGTAAACGACCTTCACATCCGGCGATATCTCCTCCCGGTCCCCCACCCCGCGCAAGCCCCTTATCCTGCTCTCCAAGGGCTTGGGTCCCAGCCACTTAGCCGAAGTGAACAGGTGGATGTTGCCCGTGTGATCCAAGTGGTGATGCGTCAGGAAGACCGCATCCACATCGTCCGGGGTAAGTCCCACGGATCTCAGGGCACCCCTTAAGGACTCAGCGTTGCGCCTCAGATTCTCCTCCGAGCGATCCCACTCCCTGTCGAATCCCGTGTCCACCAAGATCAGCTCACCCGTTCCCGATCTGATGAGGGTCACGGTGGATCCTCCACCGACTCCGAGCAGGGCCCTCAGGGTGATGTAACGCTCGTCAGCCCCGGGCTCGACCAAGAGGCTTCCCACCCTGACTACCTGGATGGTCGGGAGTTGCACGGGTCGACGGGCGGTCCATTGATAAAAAAGAGTAGGCAGCTGGATCATGCGGCTAAGGTGTGCCGCCCCGCTTGGAGGGGAGCGGCCCATATTCGCCCAAAAGGGCTACAAAAGATCCAGGACTCG
>WAOH01000032.1 GCA_015521385.1 Thermoproteota archaeon | reverse complement strand
GGCCTGTACGATCCAGTAGGGATTGGATGAGTTCAGGAGGGACATGAAGAGTATGGCGTCCGCGTAGGGCGAGACCCCGTCAACGTTACCGGGGAAGAGTATCACGGGAAGATCGGAGCCCTCCTTGACCCCCAGTATGGTATCGTTGAGCCCGAAGGCCGCGCCGACCGACCCGCCCACGAATATGAGGTCAGCTCCACCCTTCTCAGCCTGGGAGGCTATTTGACCCGCCTGTTCCCTAGTTAGCTTCGCCGGATCCAGTAACACGGCGAGCAGGGCCTCTCCCTTGGACCTCTCCCTTATGCTCTCCTCTATGGTCATCCATCTTGAGGATGTGGGGGATAATATAAGGAGGGGTGCTAGGGCCCCATCTCCGACAGCCTGGCCAATCTGATCGATAGATCCCCGAGTCTCCTCCTGCTCTCGGCATCCAGCTCCATCTTCTCCAGATCCGAGATTATGCTCTCCAAGTAATCGAGCAACCTCTCGCGGCTTCCCTCTATTAGGCCCCGGAGCTGGAAGCCCTGCAGGGGGGCCACTCTAGAGTAGAGCTTGGGACCCAAGTAGCACCTCCTCTTCCTCCACCTGTCTCCCTCCTTGTACACGTGAACCGCGTAGAAGTACTCCTGTTTCGACCCCTTGACCACCCTCTTCTCTATGTAGCTGTAAGGCTGGCCGCAGCGGGGGCAAAGCTTCTCACTCATTACCCACAAATTTACGGGTAAAAATATAAGCCTTTCCCCTAAATTTATGGAGCTTCCATAAGTGAGTGATTCGATGAAGAGAGGGGTCAGGATACTCGCCGTGGATGACGCTCCATTCAATAAGTGGGAAGACAAGAGTACGTTCCTCGTTGGGCTCCTTTTCAGAGAGCTAACGCTTGAAGCAGCCTTGAGGGAGGTCGTGGGCGTCGACGGAGACGATTCCACCCTAGCCCTGATAAGGATGGTGAGGCACCCGAAGGTGAGGGAGGAGGTGAGGGTCGTCCTCACCCATGGGACGACGTTCGCGGGCCTCAACCTGCTCGACATGAGGTTCTTCTACGAAGAGACAGGTATACCCGTTGTTGCGGTCACCTCCAAGGAGCCCACCGACGAGATAAGGTCGGCACTACGGGCCGCGAGGCAGGAGTGGAAGGAGGGGATCCTAGAGAGGAACCCCCCCTACAAAGCGCTCGAGACGATGCACGGGACCTGCTACTACTCCCACCTAGGGCTGGGGAGGAGCGAGGTTGAGGGGCTGTTGAGGAGGTATTCCATAGAGTCGAAGGTACCCGAGCAGTTGAGGGTCGCCGACTTGGTGGCGAGGCTGCTAGAGGGCCTGGCGCCCTAAACTATTTATTGACGAGGAGGACCATCAGGAGAGCTGAAGGAAAGGAGGGATCCCTTTGTCGAGACGAGAGCCCCGACTCAAGGAGAAGCACTGGTCTCCTGAGATGGAACTCCAGATGCAGAAGATATGGGAAGAGGAGGGCACTTACCGCTTCAATCCGAACTCCGGTAGACCCTTCTTCTCCATAGACACCCCTCCACCCTACGCCAGCGGTAAGTGGCACATCGCGGCCGCGATACACTACTCCCAGATCGACATGATCGCGAGGACCCAGAGGATGAGGGGGTACGAGGTCTACTTCCCCTTCGGGGTGGACAGGAACGGCCTCCCGGTGGAGGTGGAGACCGAGAAGAGGTACAAGATCAAGATGTTCGAGTATCCCAGGGAGGAGTTCCTCAGGCTGTGCAGGGAGTTCCTGGATGAGGCCGAGCAGGACATCCTCTCGATAGTTAGGAGGCTGGGAATCAGCGCCGACATCGAGAATTACTTCCAGACGGACAGCGAGCAGTGGAGGGCCGTGACCCAGGCCACCTTCATCGACGCGTGGAATAAGGGGTACGTCTACGAGGACTACAGGCCGAACATATACTGCCCGAGGTGCAGGACCACCCTGGCCGATGCGGAGGTCGAGTACAAGGAGCTCCCCACCAAGCTCGTGTACCTCAAGTTCAAGGTGGAGGGGAGCGGGGAAGAGGTGATCGTGGCCACCACGAGGCCTGAGCTTCTACCGGCATGTAAGGCGGTCATATACAATCCCGACGACGAGAGGTACAGGTGGTTGAAGGAGAGGAGAGTCATCACCCCGCTGGGAGACGCCATACCAGTGATGGAGCACCCGTACGCCGATCCCGAGTTCGGCACCGGTCTGGTGATGATCTGCTCCTACGGAGACAAGATGGACGTCCAGCTGTTCAGGGAGCTCGGGCTCGAGCCGAAGATAGTGGTTAACGAGGACGGCACCCTCAACGAGAGCGCCGGGAAGTACGCGGGCCTCACCATACAGGAGGCCAGGGAGAGGATAATCGAGGACCTCCAGCGGAGGGGCCTGATCGAGAAGGTGGAGACTATACAGCATCGAACCCCAGTTTGCTGGCGCTGCAAGACCCCGCTGGAGATAGTCCCCATGAGGGAATACTACCTGAAGCAGGTAGATCTGGTTCCGGAACTGGAGGAGTACCTTAAAGTGGTTAAGTTCTACCCCGACTGGGCCTCCAATTACTGGAGGGACTGGTTGAAGTCCGTGAGTTCCGACTGGCCCATCTCCAGGAGGAGGTACTACGCCACGGAGATACCGGTGTGGTACTGCAAGAGCTGCGGTAAGCCGGTCCTACCACCCCCGGGGAAGTACTACCAGCCCTGGAAGGAGGATCCGCCCTACGACAGGTGCCCGCACTGCGGTTCCACGGCGGGCTTTGAGGGGGAGAAGAGGGTCTTCGACACGTGGATGGATTCCTCCATATCTCCCCTAGTGTACAACGGGTTCGGCTGGAATGACGAGCTCTTCGATAAACTGGGGTCCAGCGACCTGAGACCCCAGGGCAAGGACATAGTGAGGACGTGGCTCCATTACACCTTCCTCAGGGTTCACCAGGTTCTCGGGAAGCCGGCTTTCAAGCACGTCTGGATATCGGGGATGGGTCTCGATGCTAAGGGTAGGGCGATGCACAAGAGCCTAGGGAACATAATATACCCGTGGCCCCTCTTCGAGAGGTACGGGGCCGACGCCGTGAGGTTCTTCGGAGCGGCGGAGGCGCACCACGGCTCAGACTTCAGGATATCCGAGAGGAAGATAGAGGGGGCTTACAAGTTCCTGCAGAAGCTCTGGAACGTGGCCAGGTTCATCTCACAGTTCGAGGAACCCGAGGAGATGCCGAAGCTGGAGCCCACCGATCTCTGGATACTTGGAGAGTTGAATAAGTCGATAAGGAGAGCCCTATCTGGCTACGAGAGGTTCGACTTCTTCGATCCAGCTAACGAGGTCAGGATATTCGTTTGGGACGTGTTCGCACCTCACTACATAGAGCTGGTGAAGGGTAGGGCCTACGGTGATGGCGTGGACGATGAGAAGTCGGCTGCAGCTAGATGGACCCTACACTACGTCCTGAGGGCCGTCCTCAGGTTGGCTGCCCCAGTCATCCCTCACATCACCGACTACATATGGAGGAGCATCTATGGAGGTTCGGTCCACAGGGAACTCTTCCCTGACGTCAGGGAGGAGTGGGACACGGAGTACCTGGAGCTGGGAAGGAAGGTAATGGAGTTCAACAGCCTGATCTGGAAGACCAAGAAGGACAGGGGTATGAGGATGAAGGATCCGATAGAGATAGAGATTCCCGAGGACCTCAAACCCTTCGAGGAGGATCTGAGGAGACTCCACAACATAAAGTAGGTGGCGCCGGGGGTGGGATTCGAACCCACGAGGCCCGTGAGGGCCACCGGATCTCGAGTCCGGCCCCTTGCTTCGCCGGGCGCCTGGGCCCTCTGGCTAGGGTACCCCGGCTCTACCCCGCCACTTCCCTTTTGATCTCCGGGGCTATAAATGTTGGGGTGATGGGATGGACGCCGCTATCGTCTTGGGGACTGCAGGATCCGGAAAGACAACGTTCACCGCGAGCTACTCGGAGTGGCTCAGGAGGAGGTTCATGCCTCTCCGGAGCTGCACCGCCAACCTGGATCCTGGGGTGCTGAGCCTACCGTACAGGCCAGATTACGACGTGAGGGAACTAGTCAGCGTGGAGGAGATAATGAGGGGGGAGGGTCTGGGTCCCAACGGCGCTCTGGTGAGGGCGGCGGAGATCATGGTGGACAGGATGGATGAGATAGTCGGATCCATCTGCTCGCTAAATTGCGATCACCTGGTGATAGATACCCCGGGACAGATGGAGATATTCGCCTTCAGGCCCCTAGGCAGGGTGCTCTGCGAGAGGCTCTCCTCCTGCCTCAACCTGGCCGCCGTCTTCTTGGGAGACTACGAACCCGGCAGGGAGTTGGAGGATGTCGTTACCTCCGCTCTGCTGGCTAAGATACTGGAGTTGAAGCTGGGGGTGACTGTGATACCGCTGCTCAATAAGGTGGACATCTGGCGCGGGGAAACCGTCGATGAGATCTGGGAGAAGGTGTTGAGGGGGGATGTGAGCGGAATAGATGCTGGAGGGGGCACCCTGTCTGATGCGCTGCTGGAGTTAGTGAGGGCGATCTCTTCCTTCAAATCTCCGGTCAGGGTGGTTACCATCTCAGCCAAGGAGGGGACGAATTATCAAGAGGTCTTCGACCTCCTCAGCGAGGTGTGGTGCTCCTGCGGAGATATGACCTGATCGGGATAGATCTGGCTGTCAGGAGGGCCTCCTCCCTGGCGGGTTACTCCAAGGGAGGTAGGATAAGGCTGTGGAGGATGGACCCTCGTAAGTTACTGGAGAGCGATCTGGAGGCCAGACTAGTCGTCATAGATGCTCCCCTCTCTCTACCGAGGGAGGGAGCATTCAGGGACTTCGAGAGGGCTGTACTATCGAGGGGATATAGGCTCCTACCCATGAAGGAGGGTCCGATGAGGGAGTTAGCGCTTATGGGATCTAGACTGAGGGTCAAGCTGGAGAGTAGAGGGGTGGAGGTGCTGGAGACCCA
The DNA here is from genome assembly GCA_015521385.1 of Thermoproteota archaeon. Lineage (GTDB taxonomy): Archaea > Korarchaeota > Korarchaeia > Korarchaeales > Korarchaeaceae > Korarchaeum. The sequence continues at coordinate 4,585 of WAOH01000032.1, read as the reverse complement.
CCCGTCCTCGGCGCTGAGAGCCCTCGGAACGACGCGAGACCATGTGATCTCCCTGCTATCAAAGGTGGGTTTCACGCCAGGCCCACCGATCAGTAGGGACGATGAGGATGCCCTCATATGCCTGCTCGTTGGTATCCTGTACCTTAGGGGAGAGGTCGAGCTCTTCGAAGGAGAAGAAGGGTCGATGGTGCTACCTAGGCCGGGATTGAGGCTCGGAGATTTGGATCTCACGAGTGATCTCACTTGAACGGAGCGCGATCACCTTTTTAGTGTCGATGGATCAGCTAACCCCGGATGGCTCAGCAGGTAGAAGTTGTCAGAAAGGTGCTCAGCAGGGGCTACAACATATCTCCGGAGGCTCTGGCATTCCTACTAGAACGCAACCTTGAAGAGCTGGACTCCTTGCTCGATTCCGTCCCAGATAAGGCCGTAATAGAGTTAGAAGATTTGAAGGAAGCCTTGAAGAGGATAAAGAAGCGCGCAGAGAGGCGGCTTTACGAGACAGGGGAGGATGTAGGGGGGGTTCGCATCATCAAGTCCCCCACAAATTTGGGGGTAAAGGGGAGCTCCGATGAGTTCATAGAACTCATGAGGAGGAGGTTTCAATTCCTGAAATCGCTTCTCGTGAAAAAGAGTGGTGTGGATCCCATCCCTATATCGAACCTCTTGAACTCTACGTCGAGAAATGGAGACAGGGTACTGGTAGTGGGGATGATACTCGAGAAGCGGGTCCTGAGGGACTTCTCGATCAGGATAGTGATCGATGACGAGAGCGGCTCGATCCCCGTCATATTCAAGAAGGGAAGCCGTTACTGGGATAAGGCCGACAAGATTCCCGTAGATAGTGTGATAGCCATTAAAGGAACCTTCATTAACGGAAGACTCTACGCCGACAGTTTCAGGATCCCTGATCTCAATGGTGAGCTGGTCGAGCCGGGCTCGGCCTCCGGAAAAGTCGCCCTCATAAGCGACATCCATATGGGGAGCAGGTACTTCAATGAGCAGGCTTTCGAGAGGTTCGTGAGATGGTTGAACAGCAAGTACGCTAAGGATGTGAAGTTCTTGGTGATCTGCGGGGATCTAGTTGATGGTATAGGCGTTTACCCCAACCAAGAGGAGGAGCTGAAGATAGTCGACGTGTACAAGCAGTTTCAGCTGGCTTCGAGCTTCCTCGAGAGGATCCCTAGGGATGTCAAGGTTATCTACATACCCGGCAATCACGAACCCGTTAGGCAGGCTGAGCCCCAGCCCGTCGTTCCGGAGGAGTACCTGGATCACCTTCTGGAGGTCAGACCTGATCTCATAGCCCTGCCGAACCCAGCGATGATCGGCATAGGTGATGTTAGGATCCTCCTCTACCACGGGAGGAGCCTGAACGCCGTATTCAAGCACATCCCCGGGTTGCAGCCCATAAGGCCCGAGACCGTGGTTGAGGCTATGAGATGGATCCTCAGGCTCAGGCATCTGGCCCCGATTTACGGGGAACACCCGATAGCTCCGGAGAGTGAGGACTGGCTTCTCATAGATCAGGTCCCTCACGTCCTCCACGTCGGCCACATCCACGTCTACGGAGTGGGGGAGTATAACGGGGTGAAGATCGTTAACTCCGGGACGTTCGAGAACGAGACTCCCTACATAAAGAGCTTGGGGATCGAGGTGACGGTGGGGAAGGCCCCGATACTCGACCTAAAGAGTAGGGAGGTTGAGGTGAAGGACTTCTCCTCGTGATCACCTTATACCCATCTGAGCCAGGAGGTTCCTCATCTGCCTGAGGGGAAGGGCCATCTTCTTGACAACCTTCGTGTTCCCCCTGGCGCCCCCGTACTGCATCTCTATCTCGATGAGACCCTGGGACTCGAGCTCCCTCAGTATGCCTGACACCCTCCTCATGGTCAGCGGTTTCACTCCGTACAGGTGAGCCCTCTGCTCGTACGCGCGGTAGATGGTGCCGGTTCCAGCCCTGACCACTGGTCGCTCGAGGACATCGGCTATGGCGGCGAGTATTAGCCTGTGATGGAGCGGCAGGGTCCTCACGGTTATCGACACCTCCTCCTCGTTAACTGTGTCCACAGCCATGATCGCATGCTCCTTCGTCAGCTTCTCGGCCCTCTCACTCTCGGCCAGCTCAGCAGCCATCCTCAATATATCTATGGCCCTCCTGGCATCGCCCGACTCCTGGGCCACTCTGCTGGCTATGTACTGAAGGGCCTCGTCCTCCCACGTCCCGACCTTGAGTCCCAAGTCGGCCCTCTGCCTTAGTATCTGGTACAGTTGGGGGTGGTTGTAGGGCGGGAATTGCAGCCTATTCGGTTCGAAGCTGCTCCTCTCCCTAGGATCAAGCCTCTCCAAGAAGTCCATCGTGTTGCTGATTACGACCAAGCTTATGCTCAGTTCCTCAGGAAGGTCGTAGTTCAACCTAGTGAGGGCGTACAGCAACCTCCCCCCATCCCTCTTCACCAGTAAGTCAACCTCGTCGAGGACTATCACCAGCCTAGAATTGGAGCTCGTGTAAGCGTCAACGAACTTGTCCCAGAGTACATCGAAGGGGTATCCGGATGGTGGTACCAAGACGCCCATGGACCGGTTGAGCTGGTAGAGGACCCTGTAAGCTGTGGTGGCTTGGCTGCAGTTGACGTATGCGAATTTAGCCCTGAGGTTCGGGTACTCGTTCCTGTACTTCTTGATCACGTGCTTCACGACTGCTGTTTTCCCCGTACCCGGTTTCCCTATGAAAGCTACATCGCTGGGAGGCTGATCAACCAGTAGATCGGAGAGTATCCTCGAGAATTGGAATATCTGCTGCTCCCTGCCGGGCAGGGTGTCAGGTATATAGGAGTCCCTCAGGACCCGCTTATCCTTAATTATGGTGTAAGACATGTAAGAAGTATCGATAAACGCCTCATCCAACGGCATCCGACCTCTTCCCCTCCGCCCGGACCTGAATAAGTTGTATTGCCTCTGGAGGATTTAAAGTTGGTGCCTTTTTAAAGACAAAGAGTTCCAATGATAAGATGATAAGTTTCAGATGATAATAACCTTATTATAACCCGATGCGCATCATTTCCATTCTGTCAACTCCGGGGGAGAGTCCCCCCTCATGTTCAACTCCTTCAACTCCGCACGGGAGTGGATGGAAAGGAAGTGGAGGTATTTCCTGTCCACCGCCTTAACGTTGGAGGGGAAGGAGTTGAAATTGTGGGGTGAGTGTCCCCAAGAATATGCCGAAGGCAAGCACGGCTACGGCGTAGATCAAGAGTATCCAGTCGCCCCTCTCGTACTCGTAAACTACGTAGCTGCTCCTCCTCTCGATCGCCCCGAAGGCCTTCGTCTCCAGAGCCTCCGCCAGTTGGTGCCCCCTCCTTATCGCTATGATTATCATGGGAATGAGTATCGGGACGAGCCGCTTCACCCTCTCTACGAAGCTCCCCTTCTCCAACTCGTAACCCCTGCTTACCTGCGATGTTATTATCATCACGACGTCGTCAGCTAGCACGGGGATGAACCTAAGGGCTATCACGAAGGAGAATGTTATCTGAAGGGGGACCCTGAGCTTGGTTAATAGGTCGCCTATCTCAGCGGGACTAGTCCCGGTCATGAATATGGCGGAGGCTATTATCATGCTGACTAATCTCAGCACCATAGCAAGGCTGAACTCCATACTGTGGGTGGTGAGGTAATTGAGTACCACGAGGACCACGATGAAGAGAAGGGAGGCCTTGAGGGACCTCTTCACCCTCTTCTCGGATTTCGATAGGATGATTAGTGGTATTTGAGCAACGAGCGAGAACACCTGCATTATCAGTGACGCGCTGATCAGCGGGAGGGCTATGAACGTGGCGAAGAGGATGAACTTCGTGAGCGGGTTGAGCCTGGAATAAGGGGTCTCCCCCACCTGGGTCCTGAATATCTCCACCATCCCCATAGGATCGAACATTTCAGCCCACCTCGAGCAGAGACTCCACTATGTACCTGTAGGGAGGGATCAGACCGTTGGTAGCGAGGTTTCTCACATCGGAGAATATCTCGTGAGGATTCCCCCTTCTCGTCACGATCCCGTATCGGAGCACCACCACCTCATCCGGGCCGAGTTCGTCCAACCACTCCAAGTCATGAGTCACGATCACGACTCCCCTCCCCTCTTCCCTCATCCTCCTGAATATCTGGGACAGTGACTCCTTCGAGAGGTTGTCCTGCCCTATTGTGGGCTCGTCGACCGCCAAGAGCTCGGGCTTCATCGAGAGGATGCAGGCTATGGAGAGCCTCTTCATCTCCCCACCGCTCAGGGACCAGGGGCTCCTATCCCTCAGCTCCCAGAGCCCCACCTCTTCCAAGGCCCACTTGACCGATTCCTTGATCTCTCCCGGATCCATCCCAATCGATTTGGGGCCGAAGGATACTTCCTCGTAAACGGTCTCGGAGAAGAACATGTGTTCCGGATTCTGGAACACCAGACCCACCTTCCTGGACAGCTGCGCTACGCTGACGTCCCTAGTGTCCACTCCATCCACCAGAACCCTCCCCTTCATCTCCCCCCTGTAGAAGTGAGGTATCAACCCGTTCAGGAGCCTCAGGAGGGTGGACTTGC
>WAOH01000031.1 GCA_015521385.1 Thermoproteota archaeon | reverse complement strand
GCCTCACGACGCTCATCACCAGAAGCTCGTACGCGTGGTACCAGTCGTCATCGCTTAGGTCCCCGAACCTCGCTATCCTGGGCCCCCCATAGCTGACCACGAGCACGTCAGCTCCACCCATCTCCTCGGATCTCCTGAACAGGGACTCTATATCTTCGAGCCTGGTGAGATCCGCCCTGAGGGCCTCCACCTCGCCTAGGGCGGACAGCTCGCTCACGGCTTTCCGCAACCTATCCTCATTCCTCGACGCTATCAGTACCCTAGCGCCCTCCCTGAGGAGGGAAGACGCGGCAGCCTTCCCTAATCCGGAGCTTCCCCCGGTAACGACAGCCAGCTTGCCGGTCAGTCCGAGTTCCATAGGTCTTAGGGAGCGAGGCAAAAATAAAGGCTAACCGTGAGATTCTTCAGCGTTTGAGGATCTGGATCGGAACCTCCAGAGGAGGATCCCGCTGACCAGCAGCGCGAGCGACAGGAGCAGGAACTTGGCGTTGATCGAGGTGAGCTCCGCCACTGGCACACCGTGGTTGTATACCCTGACGGAGTAGGTGGGGAGCCAACCGGTATCCACCCGAGCTGGGGGAGCGTACCTCCTCCCATCCACCTCGATCTCCAAGTCCCCATCTCCGGAAACGTAGACGTCCCCGAAGGGGGTGGCGGTTGCGTTCAACGGCTTCACCCTCACCACCAATTTCAGGGAGGCCTCCCCGGAGATCCCCTTCAGGGTAACGTTCGTGTCCCCGTGCCCGGGAATCGGCACGAAGCTGTCGATGCCCACGGGCACCGTCTCGCTGCCGCGCGAATGCTTCAGCACGAGTTCCCCGAACCTCAGCCAGCGGGGCACATCCCAGCTGAAGAGAGCGCCGGCGCTCTCCCCCTTTAATCGTATCCTGCTCGCATCCACGAGCAGGTGTATTCTCCCATCGCCGTCCCTGACCGTGACTATCCCGGGGATCGCATCCACCTCGTATCCCTGCAGCTCTAGGGACTGCACCCTTCTCCCGTCGCTCGCATTCAGAACGGCCAGCTCCTTGCCCTGGACCAGCACGAGGAGATGGTCCCCGGATCTATCCAGCCTACCGGGAATGCAGCACCTGCAAAGTCTGTTGGTCCACGCAACGTAGGACCTGTCGTTTATCGCGTACACCTCGCACCCCTTCATGCAGACGTAGGTCAGGCCGTCGGGCTCGGCGTCGAAGAGCTGCGTGTTCAGGTCCTTCCTCCACAGGATCGATCCAGATGCGTTGATCACGAGTAGCTCGTCGCCCGATATCATTGAGAGCCTCCGCCCGTCGTCCGACCACCTGATCGTCCCCTTCACGCTCAGCCTCCTCCTCTCGCCGTTCACCAGCAGGAGCAGACCTTTGGAGTCCACCACGGCGATCCTGTCCCTAGAATACGGGTAGAAAGAGCACCCTCCGCAGTCCATGATCCTCTCCAAGCCAGCTGGGGTGATCAGGTACAGGGTGTCTCCCTTCTGGAGGAAAACTTCCCTCCCAGCAAGGAGCCTCCCCTCTCCCACCTCCACACTCGATCTCCCATGGCCGCTGATCACGACCAAGGTCCCGTTCTCACTCAGATAGGCCATTAGTTCCTCCGATAGCGCGACCTGCCTTGCCGCGGCGTCCTCGATCCACACCTCAATCAGGGGCAGGGCATCGCTGTGGAGGAGTGGAGGGACCGTTAAAGCGAGGAGGAGTAGTGGGAGGAGAGGTCTCATCGCGTCCCCCATCGGTGAAACTTTATAACGTTGAATCCATAACTATAGTTCTACGAGTGTAAGGTAAAATAAGACGCCCTCCGCTAGACGGGAAGGTGTTCCAAAATGCTGAGACTCGATGGACTCAGGGTCCGCGTTGAGGACAGAGAGATACTCAAGGGAGCTGATTTGGAGGTTCAGAGAGGGCAGGTGCATCTGATCATAGGCCCGAATGGGTCGGGGAAATCCACCCTGGCCCTCGCGGTCGCGGGGCACCCGGCCTACGAGGTGATCGGGGGGAGGATATTCTTCGAGGGTGAGGACATAACCTCGTCCCCTCCCGACGAGAGGGCCAGGAGGGGTCTCTTTCTGGCGTTCCAGAATCCCGTGGAGATAGAGGGTCTGAACATGGCCGATTACCTGGCGAAGCTCATCGAGAAGAGGATCGGGGAGAAGCCCCTCACGCCGCTAAGGGAGCACGTGGAGGAGTTCGTGATGGAGAAGCTCGGGCCCTACATGGAGGCCCTTGGGTTCGATGAGGGATTCCTGAGCAGGGAGGTAAATGTTGGCTTCTCAGGAGGGGAGAAGAAGAAGTTCGAGATACTGCAGATGTTCGCCCTGAGGCCCAGGCTGGCTATTCTCGACGAGCCCGACTCCGGGGTCGATGTTGACTCCCTCAACGTCATTGGGAGGCTGCTGAGCAGGGCCCTGCAGGAGGGAATCACCCTCCTTCTCATAACCCACACGGGAGGGCTCTACAGGCACCTGAGGGTCGACAGGGTTCACGTGATGTACGACGGCAGGATAGTGGCCAGCGGCGGAAGCGATCTCTTCGAGAGGATACAGGAGAGCGGGTTCGAGGTGGTGATAAGGTGAGTCTGACCGAGGAGTTCCTTGTAAACAAGGCCAGGCAGATCTCTCGGGAGCTTGGAGAGCCTGAGTGGTTGAGGGAGATAAGGGAGAGGTCCGCCAGTCTCTTCTTCAAGCTAGACATGCCCGAGCATGCCAGGCATGTGAAGGTGGATTTCGAGTCCCTGGAGTACTTCTCACCGGCTGAGAAGGCCGAGAAGCTGGAGGAGCTGCCCCAAGAGGTCAGGGAGACGCTTGAGGCCCTGGGCATACCCGAAGAGGAGATGGAGATGCTCGCGGGTATGCAGGTGCAGGTGGACTCCTCGATAGTGTACCAGACGTTCTCCGATCAGCTCAAGTCCCTGGGAGTAATAGCCATGCCCATAGACAGGGCCATAAGGGAGCACGAGGACTTGGTGAGGACCTACTTCGCCCGGCTGGCGGGCCCGGAAGAGAACAAGATACTGGCCCTCCACTACGCCCTCTGGGCTGGGGGCACGTTCATATACGTGCCAGAAGGGGTAGAGGTCCCCTTCCCGATAAGCGCCCTCTTCGTGATGAGGTCCCTCCCCGTCGCTCAGGCGGATCACACGATAGTGGTGGCCGAGGAGGGATCGAAGGTCCACTACATAGAGGGATGCTCGGCACCCTCCTACATAAGGGAGGCGCTGCACTACGGGGTTACCGAGGTGTGGGCCTACCCGGGGGCTGAGGTCAGGATAACCACCATGCAGAACTGGGCGAATCACGTGATCAACCTCCCCACCAAGAGGGGCGTCGCCATGAGCCGGGCGAAGATAGAATGGGTCGAGTCCCTCATGGGTAGCAAGCACACGGCCGTCAGGCCTGTCATACACCTGAGGGGTGAGGGGTCGTCCGCCAGGAACGTGGGCCTCTCCTTCGTGAAGGGGGAGGAGAGACACGATGCCGGCGTGGTGATAAGGCATCTAGCCCCTAACACGAGGAGTCAGGTCATCAGCAAGAGCGTTGCCAAGGACAGGGGATCCACCAACTTCTACGGGAAGGTGGAGATCGTCAAAGGTGCCAAGGGTTCCAGCGGGTTCGTCCAGTGTGACTCCCTGCTCCTGTCGCCCGAGGCCTCGAGCGAGACCATACCAGCGCTTAGGAGCGATGAGATAGACTCCGAGCTCGGTCACGAGGCCTACGTGGGGAAAGTGGCTGAGGACAAGCTCTTCTACCTGATGAGCAGGGGGCTGAGCGAGGAGGAGGCCATAACGATGATAGTGCTGGGGTTCTTCGAGCCCGTCGTGAGGGATATACCGTTCGAGTACGCCAACGAGATAAAGAAGCTCATCGAGCTGAGCATCAAGGGGATGTAGCCAGACGTCGCGTAAAACTCTTTAAGTCGAGGTGGGGGATGCCGGGATGAAGCTCTCAGTAGCCATCCTAATCGCTCTGCTGCTGGTACCCTCGGCCCTCACTCAGGTGATCGGTGAGAGGGCCCCCAAGGTAGCCATAATCAGCAACGAGGCCGACATGCCCACCGCTCAATTCATAGGGGAGATCCTCACCAACTCAGGCGTGGAGTATCAGATCATGGGGCCCGGTGACTTTAAGGAGGCGCTGAAGAACTACGAGGTCATACTCATCTTGGGGGGCCCGGAGGCCTACGATGGTGTGGGGAACATATCCTCAAACTACATCCCCCCGCAGAACGCGACCACCCTCGTGAATGAGCCGAGGACCTTCCTGGTATCCATCTTCAAGGGGGGCAGGGACATAGTCGTCCTCGCGGGTCACACTAGGAGGGAAACGCTGGAGGCCTCGGCCTTCTTCTTCAAGGATTGGACACTCCTCGGGCTGACCCGGCTGTGGCTGAGGGCTGGCTACGAGGTAGCATTAAGCGATGACTCGTTCGCCATATACTACGTCGAGAGGTACAATTACAACAAGGAGAAGGGCATCTACCAGCCCTATCCCTGGGGAACCGATGAGTGGAGGGTGTTGGGCCGGGTGGAGGTCAACGGGACTTCCCTGTACAATGTGACTCGGACGCGGACCTACCTCTACTTAGGTGTCAACTACACCACGGTGGAGGTCAACCTCGTAGACGATCTAGGCAGGCCCCGCTTCTGCAGGACCATCCAGCTCATAGATGATAAGGTCAACGCCAGTACGGAAAGATGTCCCGAGCCGGGGAAGGCCAATCCTAAGGAACCTCTCGTCTTCGTCGCGTTCAAGATGGAGTCGGTGGGTAACAGGACCACTTGGAGGATAGGTGGCAAGGAGATCCCCAGATCGATCACCCACCCGGTGGGAAAGAGGTATATCAAGGGCGCACTCGTCATGAAGTTCGCCCTGAAGTACCCCGAGTGGGAGACGGCCGTGGCCGGGTTCACGGTGGAGTACGTCAATCCGATCGTGCCCTTCGGTGGGTTGCTGGTCAGCGTGGACAACGAGATAGTCGATGGGGAGCCGATAACTCGCGAGGTGGAGAAACTATACGCCTTCAGGCCCTGATCCTCCTCTTTCTCTCATGATCAGCCTTCCTCTACCCGTAGCGCGATTCACAAAGTTATTAGGTGGGCCTAGCCCCTCTCCCCGGTATGGAAGCGAGGGCGGTATCCAAGTTATCCAGCAGGATCTCGGATTACGTGTGCTTGACTAAGCCCAAGCAGACGTTCCTCCTGCTGTTGACCTCGATATTCACCTACGTGGGTGCCGGGGGCTACAGGCTGGATGTGCTCACCCTCCTCACGGCCGCCATGGTCCTGTCCATCTCGGGCACCACAGCCGTTAACATGGCCTTGGACGCCGACATCGACTCGTTGATGGGAAGGACGAGGCAGCGACCCATTCCGTCCGGCAGGGTCTCGAAGGGTGAGGCCCTGTCATTCGGGATCCTCCTCTTCCTGCTTGGTGTGGCCGTCGCTTACCTGATAAACCCGTGGACAGCGTTCTCCACCTCTCTGGGTGTCGTATTCGATCTGATCGTGTACACGCTCTGGACCAAGAGGAGGACTCCCCTGTCAATAATTTTCGGCGGGGTCGCCGGGGCTGCCCCCTCCTTGGCGGGCTGGGCCGCGGCTAGAGGGGTACTTGAGGTTCCTGCCCTGCTGATCGCCCTTATCACCATAACGTGGATCCCTGCCCACATATGGTACATAGCTATCTACCACGTGGAGGACTACAGGGCCGCCCGGGTCCCCATGCTCCCCGTCGTCGTGGGGGTCGAGAGGACGGCCAAGATCATCGTGGCCTCCGTGATAATCATGCTTATCAGCGAGCTGGCTCTCTTCGTGGTAGGACCATTCGGCCCCGTCTTCCTAGCGATCTCCCTGCCTTCCACCCTGCTGCTCCTCTACAGGTCAATCCTCTACGCGAGGAACCCGACCATAGAGGGGGCTAGGAGGATGTACAAGACCGCGAGCCCTGTGGAGGGCATGGCGTTCCTCGGCATCGCCTTGGATGGGCTCATGAGACTCCTCCTGTAATCGACGTTTCCCCAAACCTTTTATTCCCCCAACGGACCGTGATCAGCATGAGCTCTGAAGTTAAGGTAGAGGGCGAACTTGTTTTCAAGGACGAGGGTCAGCTGCGATCCTTTCTAGATAAGCTCGGTGCCACTCCAGACACGTTGAGGGAAGGAGGTATCGATCTAGACGGGCTGGAGATAGTGGAGGTCAGGGTGGTGGACGGGAGGTACCACATCAGGTTCAGGGGGAAGGTGGACTGGCCATCCAAGCTGGCCCCTCAGGGGGAGAATCCCCTCGACTGGCTCAGAACCCAAGTGGCGGGGCTGGTTTGGGATGTTGAGGAGCTCAAGACCCTCGAGATCTTCAGATCATCGGATGATTTGAAGTTCGCCTTCTACTCAGACGAGGAGTTGGAGAGGAAGAGAGACGAGTACAACAAGTGGTGGATGGACTCCGCTAGCAACATAGTCGGTCTCTTCTGATCAGCCCATCCATGGATCAGGAGGGGCCTCTCACCCCGACCATATGTTTTTATATATCACCCAGCGGCGGAATAGCTTGGAATGGTTGCGTTCGACGAGAGATTGAGGGATCCGGTTACTGGCCTCCCGATCGAGCTTTTCTCGTGGGAGGAAGTCGAGAAGGAACTCAGGCCTGTAAGAATAAGGACGGAGAGAAGGAGAGGAAGGGACGTCACCATAATCGAGAACCTGCCGTTCTCCAAGGAGACGATGAAATCCTTCCTGAAGGAGATGAAGCGGATACTGGCGTGCGGCGGCACGTACAAGGATGGATACGTCCTGCTGCAGGGAGACCACAGGTACAAGGTGGCTAAACTACTGAAGGAGAAGTGGGGGATACCGGAGGAGCAAATAGAGGTGGAGTAGGGGGGACCTGTTCCGACCGATCCCATGTGAGGGGGAGTTAAGAGGCCCCCCATTTTTGCGTTATTGTGGAGTTCACTTAGGCAGCCGGGAAAAGATGGAAGGGGATGAAAAAGAGATCACGGCGGGAAGAAGGCCACGAACGTCAGCGCGACTATCGTGACCAGCTTGACGAATATGTGCAGGGACGGTCCCGCGGTGTCCTTGAGCGGATCTCCCACCGTATCCCCGACCACTGCGGCCTTGTGAGCCTCAGATCCCTTTCCTCCGAACAGCCCTGATTCTATCAGCTTCTTGGCGTTATCCAAGGCTCCTCCGGCATTTATCATGAAGATCGCTAGGAGCCCGCCCGCTATGGTCGCTCCCACGACGAAGGAGCCCAGCGGTTTCCTTCCGAAGAGGAGGCCCACCACTATGGGTGCCAAGAACGTTATCAGGGTCGGGAAGATCATTTCCTTCAGGGCATGCTTGGTGGATATGTCCACAGCCCTGGCGTAGTCGGGCTTGGCCTTGCCCTCAAGCAAGCCAGGTATTTCCCTGAACTGCCTCCTGACCTCATCGACCATCTTGTTAGCGGTCTTGCCAACGGCCTGCATTGCAAGGGCGGAGAAGAGGTAGGCCAGAGTGGATCCTAGGATCACCCCCACCAGTATGAAGGGATCCGCAAGCTCAACCCCGGTCTGGGCCGCGTTAATCACCTTGTCGTGGAACAGGTAAGTCTTGAGTCCCGCGGCAGTCAGGTAGGCGGCGAAGAGCACGAATGCGGAGAGCAGGGCACAGGCCATCGCGTATCCCTTGGTTATGGCCTTGGTCGTGTTGCCGACGGCATCCAGCAGGTCGAGTCCCTCCCTCACCTCCTTACTCAGGCCAGACATCTCGGCTATTCCCGCGGCGTTATCGGAGATGGGTCCGAAGGTATCGGCCGCCATTATTATCCCGGTGGTGGAGAGTATGCCTGCAGTGGCTGCGGCTATTCCGTAAAGCCCGTCTATCACGAAGGCCAGGGAAACGACGGCACCTATAACTATCAGTGGCAGGAACGCGCTCTCCAGCCCGACAGCAAGACCGGCTATCACATCCAAGGCGGGACCGAACTTGGCGGACTCCGCTATGTACTTGACGGGCCTGTACCCGGTTCCGGTGTAGTACTGGATCAGCACGCCCACCACCAAGCTGGCCACTAGTCCTAGCACTGCCGCGTAGAACACCTCTATCCTGCCCAAGTAGTTCACGGCCAGCACGTAGAAGAACAGGAGGTTCAGCACGCCGGCCACTAGTAGAGAGAAGTTTATGGCCGTTATCGGGTTCTTCACATTCTCCCTTATGAGGAATATCGCCACTATGGTGGAGATGACTCCAAGAGACTCCGCCAGCAGGGGGAACATTATCCCCTTGAAGCCGTACAGGGCGTAGAAGGCCACTCCCAGGATCATCATGCCGATTATGTTGTCGGAGAAGGACTCGAAGAGGTCCGCGCCTCTGCCGGCGCAGTCTCCCACGTTGTCACCTACCTGATCGGCGATGACTGCCGGGTTCCTAGGATCGTCCTCTGGAATCCCAGCCTCTACCTTGCCCACCAAGTCGGCTGCGATGTCGGCGGCCTTGGTGTAGATACCTCCCCCCAACTGCGCGAACAGGGCTGCGAGGCTGGCCCCCATGCCGAAGGGAACTATCGTGTGGAGGGCCGCTTCCAGCTGCTCAGGAGCGGCCGTGGGGAAGAAGGCCCTTATCGCCAAGTAGAGGAGGCCTATTCCCAGGACGCTCAGGCTCACCACGGACAGTCCCATGATTGAGCCGCCCCAGAAGGCTATCTTCAGCGCTTTCTTGGGGGAGGTCCTCGCCGCATTCGTGGTCCTCACGTTAGCCCTCACCGCGGCGTTCATTCCAATGAACGCTGCTATGAGGGATAGCACCGCTCCAGCTATGAACGAGGCCGCAGGTATTGCTCCCTGCAAAATTCCTAGGATGGCCGCTATTATCACGATGAACACTATTATCGTGTAGAACTGCCTCTTCAGGTAGGCGTTCGCGCCCTCCTGGATGTAGGAAGCTATGGCGACCATCTCAGGGGTTCCCGGATCCTCTTTCGTGACTAGGTAGTAGATCAAAGCCACAAAGACCATCCCCACTATGCCTATGACGGAGGGGACGAGTTCTACGACCTCCACTTGATCACCTCCATTGAGCATCACGAATTCGTTGGAAGATTTTGAGGTTCCCTCGAATGGAACTTAAAAAGATACTTCAGAGATGTGAGGTGCTCCACCCCAGTCCGGCGCATTCAGTGGATGGTGACGCCCTGATCTCCAAGTTCTACTGGATCCACGGGTCTCAGCGTCCATCCCCTCCAGTTTATCTCCCCTAGGGAGAGGATGTCTGAGTCGTGCGTGTATACGACCGGTATGCGATTGGAAATGAAATTAGCCAAGATGAGCGAGTCCCTACCCCCCAGCCCGTACTTGACGGCTATCCTCAAACCTATTGAGGTAATTTCCTTCGTTTGATTCAGGAATTTCACGTATGGGTGCTTCAGAAGCAGGCCGAGCCTCCTAGAGGCCTCCCTCGGAACCCATTTCTGACCGAAGACCAAGGCATGGTACGTCTCGTGAATCACCGTAGGATTCACAGCCACTAGATTGTCTGGAGAGAGGTTCAGCAGCAGATCCTTGACAAACCTATGCTCGGGATAGGCAGGATCTAGGGAGTAGCAGAGGATGTTCGAATCGAGCCCCACGATCACTCGCTCACCCATATACCCTTAATCTTGGAGGGTGGCCAGTTCTCGGGTTTTCCCTCGCGTGGAGGCTCCGATGAAATCACCTCTTTGAACTCTTCTAAGAAGGATCCCTTACCCTTCTTGAGGATGTATCCTTCGTCCGTTTTCTCGAGCACGATAACGTCTCCCAACTCCTCTCTAACTTCTTTGGGGAGGAGGATCCTCCCCTTGGAATCCACCCTTACCTTAACCTTCATCCCACTATGCTAGGTGGGAAAGGTAGATAAAGTTTCTCGGGAGGTCAGCAGGGCTCTATTGTGCTCGGAGGTTTGGTCGTGATCGCGTAAGTCACCATGGTGACTTCCGGTATCTCCGAGGTAATCCTCCTAGCTATCTCGTTCAGGACCTCGGGAGGTAGCCTGAGCCAGTCGGCGGTCATCGCGTCCTCGCTTTCCACGATCCTCACGGTGACGATGTAACCCTCCACCCTGGCGTCTCCCTTCACTCCAACCCACCCGTCGTCCCCCACCACCGCGAACGCCTGCCAGGCCTTTGAGTAGTATCCCCTCTCCCTCAGGACATCCTCCACTATGGCGGAGGCCTCTCTAACTATTTTCAACTTGTCCTCGGTCACTTCTCCGATTATTCGTACTCCCAAGCCCGGTCCGGGGAACGGATGTCTTTCGGCGACCCAATCAGGCAATCCGAGGTGCCTCGCTAGGGATCGGACCTCGTCCTTGTAGAGGTACCTCAGGGGTTCCACCACCTTGGCTTCAAGCCACTCCGGCAGGGCCGCCACGTTGTGATGGCTCTTTATCCTATCAGCTCCCACCTCCCCACCGCTCTCTATGACATCCGGATAGAGGGTCCCCTGCACCAGGCAGTCGAATCTCTTACCCTCCAGCGCCCTGGAGAAGACCTCCACAAACTTCTCCCCGATTATCCCCCTCTTCGCTTCGCAGTCCTCAACACCCCTCAGGGCAGAGAGGAATTCTTCAGAGGCGTCAACGTATATCGGATTTATTCCAAGTCCCCTTAGCAGGCTGAGAACCTCCTTCTCCTCGTCTCTCCGTAAGAGCCCGTGGTTCACGAATATAGAGGTCAGACGATCTCCCGCTATCCTGCTGACGAGCACCGTTGCCACGGTGGAGTCGACCCCACCGCTCACAGCAGATAGAATGCTCTTGCAATCGGATAGCTCCCTCCTCAGGTAATCGTCTATCAGCTGGATCATCCTCTCGGGACTCCAGTTCTTCTCGGCCCCCGACATTGCCGCGAAGTTCTCGAGGAGGAGTCTGCCCTTGGGAGTGTGCTTGACCTCCGGGTGAAACTGGACGCCGTATATGGGCTTTTCCTCGTGCCTAAAGGCCGCCACATATCCGTTCTCTGACAATGCGGTCACCACGAATCCATCAGGAACCCTAGCAACGTGATCGGAGTGGCTCATCCAGACGAGTTCCTCCTCTCCCCAGCCAGCGAACAGCCCTCCCTTTTCCAGAACCTTCACCTTCGTGGGGCCGTACTCGCCCTTGGAGCGCCTCACCTCGCCCCCCATCATGTGGGCTATCAGCTGGAACCCGTAGCAGATCCCCAAGACTGGTATGCCCATCTCAAGGATCCAGCTCCCTATCTTCGGAGCTGAAGGTTCGTAGACGCTGCTCGGGCCCCCTGACAGGATGAGTGCCCTTGGTTTCTTCTCCTTCACGATGGATGGGGAGATCTCAGTGTATGGGATTATCTCAGCGTAGACTCCTGTGTCCCTTATCCTCCGAGTGATGAGGTGGGCGTACTGCCCACCGAAGTTCACCACCAGGATCATTGAGCACCCGGGCCCGCTACCTTTATCCTCACCCTGACGGAGCCCCCTCTGAACCCCATCAACGTCTCAACATCGTCTCCTACTGCGTCCATGTTCTTCAGGAAGTCCTCGACCCTGAATCCCATGCTGGTCTGCCTGAGGGACTTGGTCACCTCCCCGTTCTCTATGAGGAAGGCCGTCTCCGCCATTCCGCTGAACTCTCCCGTGGACAGGTTGGGCGTATCCATCGTGTAAACCACGAGCACCCCCCTCCTGACGTCCAGCAACTCGTCCTTCTTCATCTGAAGGGCAGGGGCCTCAATGCTCACCGTGTGGGATGAGATGGCTGGCGGTCTGGTGTGGTCCCTGGATGCGTTGCCGGTGCTCTCCACCCCCTCCTTCATCGCCGTGTACCAGTTGTGTATCGGGGACTTGAAGACCCCTTCCTTGACGACGTACGTCCTCCCTGTTGGAACTCCCTCGGCATCGAAGCTGGAGCTGCCAGGGAGCCAAGGTATGCGCCCGTCGTCGACTATGCTCACCTCCTCCCTGGCTATCTGATCTCCTACCCTGTTGGTGAGGAAGCTCCTGCCGTACTGCAGATTCTCGGCGTTGGCCGCCTGACCCACCAAGAATGGGATCAGGGCGAACTGGGCCTTAGGCTGGAACACGACGGGCAGTTCCTCGACACCTATGGTGGTGGCGTCCAGCGTCCTTATGGCCAGTTCACCGGCTTCCTTCCCCACCTTCTCGGGATCGAACATGTCCAGCCTCCTTCCATCGGCGAATCCGAACCCAGATCCCCTCCTGTCGCCGTCCTTGCTAGCAGCCTCGATGTATGCGGAGAGGTACGTCCTCTCCTCACCGACATCGACTTCCTTGGAGCTGTAGACCGCTACCTTGGAGAAGGACACCTCCAGTTTCCCGGAGATCGACACGATCTTGTCCGAGAGGTGAGCGGACTCCACCGCTGCGAGGAACAGAGATGCCGCGTCGCTCAGGTCGAGATCCCTCAGCTTCGGGTCCATGAGCTCTTTGATGTAGTCCACCCTGCGGGCATCCGGCAGACCCTTGAAGTCGGGGTCCTCCGGGGCCGCCTTGGCGTTCTCGGCCGCCTCCCTTCCAACCTCCTCACCCGAAGACGGGTTCGTGGCGAATGCGAAGCCCAGTTTCCGCCCGATGGCTGCCCTTACTCCCAAGCCCACCATCCTGACGGAACTGGCCGTCTTGACCTTCCCCTTCTCGACCTGTATGGAAATTTCGCGGGAGAAGAGTTCGAAGGCCTCAGCCTCCTCCGCTCCGGAGGATATAGCCGCTTTCACCGCCTCCTCCCTAAACATTCTACCTCCCCCCAAACACCAGCTTGCTCACCCTCACATGGGGTGCTCCAGTAGTCACCGGGACCCACTGACCCATCTTCCCGCACATCCCGGGGTCGTGGGAGAGATCCTTCCCGACCGCATCTATGTTGTTCAGTACCTCCAAGGTCATACCAGTTATGGC
Source organism: Thermoproteota archaeon (assembly GCA_015521385.1). Classification (GTDB taxonomy): domain Archaea; phylum Korarchaeota; class Korarchaeia; order Korarchaeales; family Korarchaeaceae; genus Korarchaeum. The sequence continues at coordinate 18,048 of WAOH01000031.1, read as the reverse complement.
AACCTCCCTCAATCTCTGCTTTAGCTCTCCGTTCTCTATGAGCCACCCTCCCTCGGCCTTGAACATGAACTGCCCCTTGGCCGGATCCGTGTATCCGTAGAGGGACCCGAAGGCGTATATCCCCTGCTTCATATCCGAGACCATCTCCTCGAACGTCCAATCTCCCCTGTCTATGAAAGTGTTGGACATCCTCACGATCGGGGGGTTGCTGTAGTCCATCGAACGAGCGTTTCCGGTCGGCTCAAGTCCGAGCTTCGAGGCGGTCTCCAAGTTGGTCATGTAACCGGAGAGCACGCCGTCCTTCACTATGTACTTGCGCCTGGACTCGGTCCCCTCGTCATCGTACCTGTAGAACCCGTACAGACCCTCTATCGTCGGATCGTCGACGACACTGACCACCTCGGAGCCGACCCTCTCCCCGAGCTTGCCGGTGAGTATGCTCTCGTTGTTGACTATCGCGTCGCCCTCGGCAGCGTGGCCGAACGCCTCGTGTATGAAAACTCCAGCCAGCTTGGGATCGAGTATAGCTGGATGAGGTCCGGGAGGGGCCGGTTTGGCTGAGAGGGCCTCGACGGCCCTTCTAGCCGCCTCCTCCGCGATCTCGGTCCCCTCGATTACTTCCAGCCCACCTATCCCACCTCTAGACTCGAACGCGCTCTCAGTCACCCCAGCCTCGTGAGCGAATATGTATGCGGCTAGCCTGACCCTGGGAAGCGTCTGCCTCACGTCTGTCCCCAGAGAGTTGATCACTCTGGTCTCCCTGAGCGTGTCTCCCATGATGATGTTCCTGTTGGTCACCTTCTCCACCGATTTGGCGAGCCGGTCCTGCTCCTCGACTATCCTTATCTTCTCCTCTACGGGTGCCTGCCACGCTGGTTTACGCCCTTCTACCTCGTAACTTCCCTTGAACGAGGGCCAATCCACCTCTATAGGCTCCGCCCACCTGGAAGAAAGTTTGGCAAGCTTCACAGCGTCGCTCACGGCGTTTGCAATTTCATCGGGTGAGTTGGCTATGCCGAATCCCCATCCTCCCTTGTACAGGGCCCGAACGCTTACTCGGAACTCCCTACCTCTGGTTAGCTCCCTCACGACACCGTCAATCATTCTAATCATGGTCGTATGCGTTCTCTCTTCCCTGACCTCGATGAAGTCCGCTCCCTCATCCAGCCCTAGGGATATCGCATCCTCCAAATCCATACGAAATTTTAATGGAGAGACCGATATAACCCTGATGATCTGTCCTGAGGGATGCCACCTCTGCTGCTTGGAGACGGAGATGATCCTGACTGAGAGCGATGTGAGGAGACTGGAGGCCTTAGGGTATCGTAGGGAGGATTTCTCGGAGTTCAGGGATGGGTTTGTCAGACTCAAGAACGTTGACGGGAGGTGCTACTTCCTCAGGAATGGCAGGTGTCAGGTGTATGAGCATAGACCCCAAGGTTGCAGGGCCTACCCGGTGGTCTTCGACCTAGATAAGGGTACCTGCTCACTGGATACCTTCTGCCCCGCGACCCATACGGTCACGGAGGCCGAGTTCAGGGAGGGCTGCTCCATCGTTAGGGGAATCCTGAGGGATGTGGGGATCCTGAAGCAGGGATGACTACCTTTTTAATCTCGTGGGGCAGTTTAGGATGAGTCGGATGGACCTCCTAGAGCACTGCTACAGCTCGACCATAGAGTGGAAAGGAACCAGGATGGCGTTCGATGCTAGATACGAGGTGGTACTGGATGGAAAGGTCGTGGGCAGCTTCTACTCAAGCCCTGGCATGATCGAGGAGGCCGTGATGGGTTATCTAGCTTACAGGGGGGAATCAAAATCAGCTGTCTCGGTGGAGGAGGTGAGGAAGAACGACGATCTGGATTTCACCGTGATGGTCAAGCGGTCAGGACCTGTGGAACCACCTGGTTGGAGGGACGCCCCTCTCCGGTGGGAACTGCTGATGGAGCTGGTATCCGATCTCTCCCGATCCCTGTCCAAATCCCAGTGCCCCTTCGCCTTTCACATAGCTGGTCTATACCTGCTGGCCGGGGAGAGGCTCAAGCGCAGGATCGTTTTAGTCGATGTGAGCAGGCATACCGCCATGATGAAGCTGGCTGGGTGGATCCTCCTCAGAAGTAGCTCTCTGGGTGGAATGACTCCAGTGGTCATCAGTACAGGGAGGCTCTCGAGCGATGCCGTGGAGATGATGGCCATATCTGGCGTGAACCTTGTGGCCAGCTTCAGGCACGTACTAGCGAGTGGCGTCGTGGCGGCTGACAGGCTGGGGATCACGCTAGTATCGAAGGATTTCACTAGGAAGATGAAGGTGTTCACCCATCCTTGGAGGCTCAAGGGAGCCCCACTCGCCGCAAAGGGAGGCCCAAGTATCGAGTGGTCCGGGAAGAGGGCTGATCAGCCCGTTTGTTGATCCTTGGCCTACCGGCGCTCACTCTTGGTTCTGATACTTGGATTCGTCCCCCTCGGGGCTCGCCTGATCCTCTCCTCCCCCTTCCTCCCCTTCCCTCAACTGAGAGGCTATCTCGTCAAGCTTGAAGGTCCACACCGGGTACAGCTCCCTTGGGATCACCTTGCCAGCGGTCTCCTCGTCAACCACTTTCCAGTATTCCCCGCACTCCTCGCATACGTAGAGCCTGAATCTCCCCTCGTCCACCGGGTAGAATCCAAGCTTCTTGTCGTCCTCGTTCCCGCAGAAGGGGCACCTGAGTCTGGGGAAGGGCCACTCCATCCCGCATATCTCGCACTTCAGGTACTGCTTCCTCCCCTCCCCAGTCATGTAGGCGGTCCTGGTATAGCTCCCGCATACCGGGCAGTATCCCCGGAGCCAGTTCTTCGAATCTATCTCCGCCTCGACCATCCTCCTCAGCGCTATGAGGATGGGCTGAATCGTCCAGAGGGCAACGGCATTCACGAGATCGAGGTCCACGTTGAGGCCAGCGGCCACCCCCCTGGCGTAGTTCAGGTCTCCCTTGAGGGAGTACCTAGCCAAGTCGGACGGGGAGAAGGATCCCTTCCGAGCGGCGTCCATCAGCGAGTCGAGATCTGAGGAGAGCTCGGGCCTGTGCTCCCTGACCTTGGAAGTAACCCTGTCCAGAATACGGAGCCAGGCGTCTTCCGGGACATCCAGCTCGCCCACCAGTTCGAGCAGGGGAGTTCCCCTCTCCACCACCGTCTTGGCTAGCTGGGAGTAGAGATCTCTCCTCTTCTCTAGGACTGGGGTGACCTCCTCGGAGAGCTGATAGAGGGTCGTCAGCATGTCCGAGTAGAAGATGAGCGAGTTCCTCAGCTCGGGCTCCTCCACCGATATCCTGTCAACCGCCTGCCTGAATTCATCCAAGCTCATGTCAATCGGTGGAAGGTGAGGTCGAAAAATAAAAAGAGGAGTAGGTGATCGATCACTCCTGTTCCTGCTTGATCTTCTCCATCCAAGCTGGATGGTGCTCCTCCACGTACTCCTCGGTCAGGCGGCCGGTCCTGAACATAGCCCTGACGAAGGCCCTGTGCTCGGGTATGAGGACCGCCATGTAGACGTGAATTATCAGGCCTATGGCTGCGATGAAGAACCCTATGTCGTGGATGAGGTGAGCCCATTCCCACACGGCGGGTGAGAAGAGGTCCCTGAGCCACATCACCACTCCCGTTATGTACATTATGATCATGCCTATCGCGGCGGTCCAGATCCATCCCTTCTGGCCGAGGTTGTACTTGGGGAAGGTCACATGCTTCTTGTGAACGTAGTAGTCGATCATGTCCCTTATACCCTTGCTGAAGCACGAGAGGCTCCAGCACTCGGGCCATATCTCCGATTTCTTGAGGTCGCCCAGCATCTTGAAGAGGAATGGGATCAGCACCAGGGCCAGGCCCAAAGCCGATATCCTGTGTATGAATCTAGCCACCTGTATCCCGAGGCTGTAGGGGTCGTACGAAGGGCCTATGATCGTGGAGAGCGGGTATCCGTAGACGTAGGCGAGCCATCCGAACCAGTCCTTGCTTATCAGCGGAAGCCCGGTGAGGAAGAAGAACAGGACGAAGTGTATCAGGTGCTTGTGGGCCCATATCTGAGCCTCGCTGAATGCCCTCACGGCCTCGCACTTGCTCCTCCACTCAGCCGGTGATACGCACTCCTCGGCCATACTCACTCACCTCCCTCCTCCTTGGACTTCTCCTCCATCCTCTTGGCCCTCCAGAACACGAAGTGACCAGCAGCTGCCAGCAGCGTGAGGCCGACGACTCCCCAGCCCACCGGCTGGACGATGTCCTTGGCCTGTATAACTGGTTTCCTCGGATCCTTCTTGAGCCTCTCGCCGAAGTACTTGGGATCGGTCAGCTTGCCCTTGTACTTCCTGGTGACGTAGATGTAGTGGGTTCTGCCCACGTAGTCGTTCACCGAGTCCCCGTAGACCTCGAAGCCCTTGGACCTGTACCTGTTGACCAGCTCGTCGTAGTCGCCGAACATCAGGGCGTCGGTCGGGCATGCGGAGACGCAGGCCGGCTCGAGCCCGTTCTGGATCCTGTCTATGCAGAAGGTGCACTTGTAGACCTTCTCGCTGTAGGGATCGTACTTGGGAACATCGTAGGGACAGGCCTCCACGCAGAACCTGCAGCCAGTGCACTTGTCCTCCCTTATGACCACCGCGCCCTCCGGGTGGACCTCTATTGCATCAACCGGGCAGGCCTTGGCGCAGGGCGCCTCGCTGCAGTGCATGCACTGCCTCTTGAAGAACACCCAGTTGAACTCGTTGCCATCCACGACCTCCTTGGCCTCCATCACCATCCAGACGTTGGGCAGCAGGTCTGGCGGGTTCGTGAGCGTCGGCGAGAACTCGGTGACCTCCGGTCTGGTGTTGTTCCAGACGTGGCAGGCCACCTGGCACGCCCTACAGAAGATGCAGTTATCCATGTTGAAGGCTATCGCCATCTCTCCCATACCATCACCCCCCTCACCAAGGTCTTATCCCGGGAAGGTTCTCCTCGTTGGCCCTGTAGTCGTACTTCTCCCTGGATGCCTTCCTCACGTAGGCCAGGAAGGCCTTCGTCTCCTGCATGGTCGTGACGATGTCCATGTAGACATCGGTTATCGTGTTTGCCACCGCGTAGGTGCTGTGGGCTCCGGCCCATCCCCAGTGCCACGGGATGTTTATCACGTAGGTCTCCTTCCCGTTTATCGAGAGCTTCGGGACCCTGTGGGTCACCATGGCTCTCAGGTATATCACGTTCCTCTTGTTGCCCACCTCGACTATGTCCCCTGACTTTATGCCCAGCTTGTCGGCCAACGGTTTGGGTATCTCCACGAAGGGCTCGGGAACCAGCTCGGCCAGTAAGGGAACGTTCCTAGTGAGCTGGCCGGTGTGGAAGTGCTCCGTCATCCTGTTGGTGGTCACCACGACCACCTCGGCGCCGCTGGGCGGGGTCAGGTCCTTAGGCACCATGGCGACGGTGTCCTTCAGGTGCTCGTATCCCTTGGGAGGCTCGAGGAACCTGTAGTTCTCGGCTCTCCTCCAGGCCATGGCCGGGTACTTTGTGGCCAGGTCGAAGTCCGGGGACTCGACGGGCTCGTAGTGCATCGGGTACCTCATGTCCCAGGCGAGGATCTCCCCTGGGTTATCGGGGTTCGGGTAGGCGTACCACTCGCCGTACTTCTCCTTCATCTTCCTGACCGCCTCCTTCAGGCCGATGGACTGGGCCAGGCTCCTGAACTCCTGCGTGAACTTGTCCCTCACCTTCTTCCACTCGTAGAAGCCGACGTACTTGATCTTCTTTCCATTGATCTCCTTCGTCCCCTTGAAGTAAGGCTTCTTGTAGTTGGCCTTCCCGACGTTTATCACATCCTCATCGTAGTAGAAGCTCTCGCAGAGCGGGCACCTTATGCCGAGATCCGAGTAGCTGACCACCGAGTGGGATCCGCCGCTGAACACCACGAACTTGCCCACGACCTTACCGTACCAGAGCAGGTCCTTCGCATTCTCAGCGCCGGTGAGGATGTCGGTCATGCCGGACCACGCCCTCTTGTACATCTTGCCGACGACGAAGTTGTGCCCAGGTATGAAGGCGGGTCTCCACTTGCCGCTCTTCGCGTCCCTTATCTCGCCCGTCTCGCCGGTTATGTTCACGGTCCTGCCGTTGAGGGTATCGCCGACCATGTACTCGCCGGGCGTGAATGTGAACTGGACGGTCCTGCCTAGGGTCTTGGAGAGGGTCCAGAGGTCGTAGAGGATCCTTATGTTCTTGGGCCAAGTCCAGGCCCAGTCCTTGTACATGAGGAACTCCCTGTCCAGTATGCCGTCTATGTCCGACTCGGTCCTCAGGGCCGGCTTCCTTCTCTTAGCGAGGATCCTGCCGTCCACCCAGTCGTACATCCCGTTGTACAGGTCGACCGCGAGGTCTATCTCCTTGTAGATCAGCTCGGGATCGGCGTAGGCATAATCGGGGTCGGGGAACCTGTTCGTAGCGTAGTCCATGAACGGCTCTATCCTCCTCTCGTAGAGCTGGACCATCTCACCGGTCTCGGGGTTCCTTATGGCAACCTTCTCCTTGAACTTGCCGTAGATCTGGCTTGGCAGCCTGACCAGGCCGTAGCTCTTGAAGTAGTCCCAGAGCTTGAGCATTATCCAGAGGTCGGGCTTGGCATCCCCCGCCGGGGGAACCACCCTGTCCTGCCACTGGACCCAGCGGTTGCTGTTGGTTATCGAGCCGTACTTCTCGTACTGGAACGCTCCGGGCAGGAGCACATCGGCGAACGTGGCCGTCTCGGTCTCCCACAGGTCGACGACGACGAGGAGCTTCAGGGATGCCAGGGCCACGTACGTGGTTATCGCGTCCCCGTCGCTCACGGCTATGTTCTCCGCCATTATCATGGCGGCCTTTATCACGTTATCGAAGAGGACCCCCTGCCACCAGGTGTTCTCGGTGTAGCCCTTACCGAAGGGGAAGTCGCTTATCACGGTCCCGTTCTCCGGATCGGACTCGGGATCGGTGCCGACGAATACGCCCCAGGTGAGTTCGAAGCGCCTCCAGTTGTGGAACCACCACGACCACAGGACCTTGGTGGAGTTGACCTTGCCCCTCTCCCGAGGACCGAAGGCGTTTCCAGCCCACTCAGGTATCTCCCAGTGCCAGGCGTCGGGGAAGCCCTGGTTCTTCCAATCCTGGTAGACCCTTATCTGGAGCGGGCTGGAGGGCTGCTTTATGTACCCGGGCAGGATGTGCGAGAGGATGCACATGTCCGTGGTGCCCTGCACGTTGCTGTGCCCCCTGTAGGGGTTCAGCCCCCCTCCGGGGAAGCCCATGTTCCCGAGGGTCAGCTGGACCAGCGTGCTCAGCCTGGTTATCTGGGTGCCTACGTGGTGCTGGGTCTGACCCATGGCCCACTGGATCGACGAGAACCTCTTGAAGTTGGTGGTGACCCCGCTGTTCTCGACGTAGGTCTTGGCTATGAGCCTGAGCTTGTCCACCGGGATACCGGTGATGCGGGAGACCTCCTCGGCCGTGTAGTCTTTGGCCATCTCCTTGAACTCCTTTATCTCGTCCAAATCGACGTTGAACCTAGTGGCGAACTCCTTGAATGTGTCAAGCTGGTCGACGGGAGGATTCCTCTCCCAGAAGGCGTAGTGGAGTATGTACATCAGGAAGGCCAGATCGGAGCCCGGCCTGAAGAACGCGAATATGTCCGCCTTGGAGGCGGTCCTGTTGTACCTCGGGTCCACGACGACGAGCTTGAGAGTCCCCTTCTCCTTGCCCTTCAGGGTGTGCCTCATGCTGACCGGGTGGTTCTCGGCCGGGTTACCGCCGAATATCAGGTAAGTGGAGATGAACTGAGTGTCTATGAAGCTCTGGGTCTGGGCGCCGAAGCCCACCGTGCCTGCGAGCCCGGCTACCGTGGTGGAGTGGCACCTCCTGGCGTCGTGGTCTATGTTGTAACTTCCAAGCATCGTCGCGATCTTCTTTATTATGTAGGCCTCCTCGTTGGTCAGCTTGGCCCCAGCCTCTATCCAGAGCGGGAACTTCTTGCCCATATGGTAGTAACCGTCGTCCTTCTTCGGATCCCAGCCCACCTCGTCCAGTATCTCCTTCATCCTCTGGGCTATGTACCTGAAGGCCTCGTCCCAAGTGGCGGGCCTCCAGACAGGCTTGTACTTCTCCAGCACGGCCCTGAGCTCGTCCTGAGTCTTGACCTTCATTAGCTCCTCGGCCGGGGGCTTGGGGTTCACCCTGATAAGCGGGGTCCTGAGCCTCCTCGGGTTGTGCTGACCGAAAAGCTCTAGGGAGGCCTCTCCCTTAGGACACAGCTTGCCCTCATTCAGCGGATTGTCGGGATCTCCCTCGAGGTGGATCACCGAGTCGCCGTTCTTGTAGAAGATGATGCCGCACCCGACTGAGCAGTACCCGCAGACACCTCGGACCTCCCTAGTCATGTAGAGGTCCTTCTTCCCTATCTCACCGAGCTTGTACCTCTTGAGACTCGGCAGGCCAAGTACCTTCTTGAATGAACTGGAAAGCAGCAGTGAGAGCCCTCCTAAGCCCGCGGTTTTGAGGAAAGTCCTTCTTGAGACCTTCAGACTTTCTATCAAAATTTATCACCTCACGGTAGGGTAGAGCGGATGCTCTGAGCCCTCCTTAGGGAAAGATAAATTATAAAGAACGCGGTTTATGGATTTTCCGTTATCAGTTTTCAGTATAATGGGGGCACTTATTCGATACATTAGTGAGTAATAACGAAGATATTTTATGTATAGTTAAACATACGTTTAGCTGTAAATATTTAAACATTACGGGGTCAGCCTTAATAGAGTTACTGGGGGAGAAGCCCTATGGATCCGGAGGAAGATGAGAACTTCGTCGAGGAGGTTCCGGAGGACGAGTTTGCCTACGAGGAGATGCTCTTCCCCGAGAGATCTAAGTGCAGGAAGAAGGGAGCCAAGAAGAGGGACAAGTTCGTGAGCAGATAGCTAGCATATTCTGGGCACGATGACCCCGGATGGAGCCTCCAAGACCCTCAACCCTCCTGTCACCGTCCTCAGCACCACCATGCCACTGTACCTCTCGCTCTCCCTAACTTCTCCTATGATTGACGCTTCACCGAATCCCAGACTCCTTAGAAATTCCAGTACTTCCTCTGCCCTGTCCCCATCGACCCCTAAGACGGCCCTTCCCTCACACGCGAGGGAGAGGGGATCGATGCCCATCAGCTCGGTGAAGGCCCTCACCTTCTCTCTTACTGGTATCCTAGATTCATCCACAGCGAGTAGGTAACCGGTCTTCGACGCCCACTCGTTGAGGGTCTGGGAAAGACCCCCTCTGGTCGGATCCTGGGCGGCGTGTATATAGGGGCCGTATTCCTCAATCAGGGGAATCATCAGGTCGTGGAGTGGGGCCACATCGCTCTTGAGATCTCCCTCTACCTCGAGTCCCTCTTGGGCCGCCAGAATCGCGGCGCCGTGATCCCCCACGGTTCCGCTCACGATTATCCTGTCCCCGGGCCTGAGTTGCGAGTCCACTATCAGCCTCTCGGCGAAACCGAGGCCGGTGGTCGTGATCACTATGCCGTCGAGCCCGCCCTTGGGAATGACCTTCACATCGCCCCCCACCAGCTTGACGCCGATCCGCTTCAGCGTGTCCACCATGCTTCCCGTTATCCTCCTCAGGTCGGAGAGGGGGAAGCCCTCCTCCACCACTATCGAATCGAGCATCACCAATGGCTTGGCTCCCATCATGAGGAGGTCGTTTACTGTGCCCGAGGCAGCCAGCTCCCCTATATTGCCTCCCGGGAAGAAGGGGGGCTTCACGGTGTAGGAGTCGACCGTGATGACGGCGTAGCCACCGGGAATGGGTATCGCAGCCCCGTCATCCAGCTCATCGGTTCCCACCCCTCCCTCGACTTTCTTCATTCCCTCTTCCAGTAAGGAGAGTATCACCTCGTTCAGGAGCTCCTGCGTCTCCCTTCCACCGGATCCGTGGGCGAGTCTGACCTCATCACCCATCAGGATTCCTCCAGCGTCCTTATCATCTCTTCCCAGGCTTCTATCGTCTCCCTGGCCGTCTCGGGATCCATCTTCGAGATTATGACGCCCACGTGGACTATCACGTAGTCTCCCGGATTCACCTCCTCGAGGGTGGCGTCCACCTCCCTGAGCACCCCACCGAAGTCCACTACTGCGATTCTATTCCTTACCTCGACCACCTTCCCCGGTATCCCCAAGCACATCACATCATCACCTCGATCCTCGAGGCCACGGCTGAGATGGCCTCCATTACCTCCCTAGAGGCCTTGTGCGGGGGTTTCCCCGAGGCTATCGCTTCCTCGACGGCCGGATCTAGGGGGAGACTTCCTAGCACATTAACACCTAGTGAGGCGTAGTCCAAGGAGCCGAAGGGCCTCACAGTATCCCCGCCGCATCTGATGTAGGCCATATTCTCCACAATCCCCAGGACCCTCACGCCCTCGCCCCTCAGCAGGTCCAGGGCCCTCCTGACGACGGAGAGCGAGAGCATGGAGGGAAGCGTGACTAGGACCGCACCGGACCTCGGATGCCTCTTCAGGGCCCTAATCGCCAGTAACATCTCATCTCCTGTTCCCGGAGGTAGATCAACAACCAGATAATCTAAATTGCTCCAGTTGGTCAGGGCCACCATCATCTTCAGGAGGGACATCTTGTCCTCGCCCCCGAGTGGGACGGGTGAGCCCCTCACTATGTAGCCCAACGACATGAGCTCGAGCCCGTCAATCTTCAGTGGCTCGAGTCCATGCTTTGTAGCCCTGATGAGACGCTCTGATCTGAACACCTGGGGTATCGAGGGCCCGTGCACATCTAAGTCCAGCAGACCCACCTTCCTACCCATCTCCGACAGGGTAGAGGCGAGCGATATGGAGATGAGGCTCTTACCAACGCCTCCTTTCCCTGAAGCCACCATCAGAAGCCTCTCCGCCCTAGAGAGTCTCCTCAAGGCCTCGTCCTGCAGTACGTCGGGAGCTCGCATCACGCCACCACCTTGGATACCCTGAGGTCCTTACCGCCGATCAGGTCGAAATCCCTGCTGCCGCACTTGGGGCACCTCAGGAGCGTCCTAGCCAGATCCGGCAGGAAGTGCAGCGGGCTCTCCCTCACACCAGCCGGCTCCTCCATTATCTCGAACTCCCTAGAGAGTATTTCATCTGCTGTTTTGAAGTCCCACTCCGCACCGCACGAGTTGCACTTGAAGTATGCTTTCTCCTTCCTGAGGACTAGTTTCGCCCCCTCCAAGGGGGTTCCTCTAGATAGCTCGTAGAAGGCCTCCTCGAAGATCTCAGTATCGAGCTCCAGTATCTCTCCCCAAGTGACCTCCACCTCCCTTATCGAGGTCAGCCCCTCCGAGGCCATGAACCCCAAGAGCGATCTGACGACGGCATCGGCCAGCGACCACTCGTGCAAACGATCACCTCAACAGCTGATCTCAGGGCATATCTCTCCTAACCTTTCCTTAAAACGGTGATCCTCTACCGAGAGCTTGAAACCCCTATCAGAGAGTATTTTCCTGAGTATACGGAGGGCCCTCAAACAACCTCGGGCGGCAGGTGCAGTTATCCCGTCCCCCAGATCGATGAGACAGGGTACTATCCCGAGCACGTAGGCCTCTGCAGGTAGGTAGCCCATGGCATCGGCGGCCGCTACCAGCAGCTCGGGGACCACCCCGTGGCTCCCGGCCTCAACTAGCATTTTGATGGCCTCCGATGGATCCACCGCCCCTGGATTCACTTTGAAGAGCTTCACCTGTCCCGGCTCTCCATCTCGTGGATCGAGAGCATCTACCAAGATGAGGATCTCCTTTCCTTCAATGTGGTCCATTAAACTGAGTCCTCCCAGACCTCCATCGACCACTTCTACCCCCTCGGGGAGATCGAAGGTGGACAGGACCTCTGCGAAGCAGGATCCCACGCCATCGTCGGTGAGGAGCCTGTTCCCTATCCCCAAGATCAGAATCCTAGCTCCCTTATCAGTTCCTCCAACCTCTTCATTAGGCCCTCCGAGCACTTCTCGCCCACCTCTGAAACACCATCTCCCTCGACGTGAGGCGAGAGGCACACGACCTTCCAGACCTCCCTAGATCCCATTAGCGCGATGAGAGCGGAGGCGAGGGACTCGGGATCGTTTACTCCCAGCAGAGGTGGGGCGATGAGGTCACTAGCTTCCAAATTATCTGCTGGGGCCTTCAAATCCATACGCTCCACTATCAGCGATGTTTCCTCACCGCGCTCGACCGAGACTATCACGATCACATCGGGATCGTACTCCACGACCTCTTGGAGGATGGCCAGAGGGTAGGAGCTCGCGTCGAATTTCCTAGCATTGCCTCTCACCTCCAGCACCTCCATTATCTTTAGAGGTACCGACCTGTCACCCTCCAGCTCATTACCTGAGAAGATGATCGCCAATCTCCTCCCGCCCATCCTGATCCTGCGCCTCTTCTCCGCCTTGAGAGCATTCTTTATAGCCTCTTCCAGCGAGTTCCCGCCCAGGGCTCTCTTGACTTCCTCCTCCAGTTCATCGACATCCTCCCTCCCGGCATCTGGCATGTTGTAGAGGAGGAGTCTATCGACCTCCAGTCTCTTAATGAGGCCCTGCTTCACTGATTCTTCCAGCTCGTTCATCTGGCCTACCAGACTTCCCAAGAACCTTGCCAAACCTTTGAGATCCATGCGGATCACTAAAAATTGTGGAGGAAGATTCAGGTCACTTCGATTTTGTCCAAGAGATACTGAACGATGTGCACGGCCTGGAAGTCCCTCTCGTATATGGTCGCCCCCTTGTTTATGTTGTATATGCAGGTGGAGCATCCGGTAACCACGATGTTGGCGTTTATCTCGGAGATCTCGTCTATCTTCTGCTTTATGGCCTTCTTGTAGTCCTCCTCCAAAGGTGGACAGAACCTCTTCTCCCATTCAGCCGGTTCTATCTTCTCCCCGGTGAACTCCTCGATTAGCTTCCTACCATCGCAGGTTATGAGGGCTATGCCGGTTCCTCCGCCGCAGCAGTGGGAGTACATCCCCGTGCCGCGAGGCAGGTCCTCGTAGTCCGTGGTGGACGCCTTGACCAAGATCCTGGGCTGCTCAACTACTCCACTCCCTCTGGCCAGCTTGCATGGATCGTGCCACGTCACCTTGCCGTTCTCCTCCCTCCTTATCTTGATCCTCCCTCCCTCGTAGAGCTCCGCTAGGTACTCGGTTACGTGTACAACATCGTAAGGGGGTCTCTCGTTCATCACGAAGGGCATCTCAAACCTCATTTCCATGTAGGGCGTTCCTCCGTGGGATATCAGCGCCCTCTTTCCACCTACCTTCGCCATGTAGGAGTTGATCCTCCTGAAGACCTTCCTCTCGGACTCCCTGTCCCCCACGATCACTCCCATTGGAGGCTCAAATCCAAGGGGCTCCGATGGCATCGTCCAGTTCTCGCCGACCATGTCCAAGATCTTTATCGTGGAGACTATTACCTCTGGAGTGAGCATGGCCTCCGCGAGCCACGGGAGATAGACCACATCTGCTCCCTCCCTATCGAGGGGTAGATCCTTGCCAATCGCCTTCTTGGCCTCCTCCAGTATTCCCTCCCACCTCTCCCTGACTCTGTCATTTATCAGGACGCTATCGGAGAGCTCGATGGATTGGAGATACTTGAGGGTTGATGGCGTCCTGCCGACCTTGTCTAGGATCCTCCTCAGCATTATGACCAGCTTGCCGCTGTATATCCCGAAGGCGCAGGTCTGGTAGCAGTACCTGCAGTTGACGCATCTGTAGGCCATGTTAACCATCCTGTCCAGGTCCTCCTCGTCTTTCGGATACTTGGCCCCGACTAGGGGACCGAGGACCTTGCCGGCGATGGTCATCCTCTTCCTGTAGATGTACCTCATCTCCTCCGCCTTGTCTGCAGGTTCATAGATCGGACCCGCCACTGTGTAGGGGCAGAACGGTGCGCAGATCCCGCAGGAGACGCACGACTCCAAGAAGTGCAACGTGACCGAGTCTATATCGGAGAGCACGATGTCTATGGCCTTCTCAATCCCCTCTATCATAGCCCTCTCCTCCACAGATCGTAGGCCTCATGAAGCTTCCCGTACCAGAAACTGAACACGAAGTGGAAGAACTTGGTGAACGGCAGTAGTAACACGAGGATCTCGGCCGTGAAGATGTGCAGGCCCAGCATGAACTTGTAGGTCTCGATGTCGCCAGAGGGTAGGTGGTGGGTGGCCATGTACCCACTTATCAGTATGGCCAGCAGGAGCAGGAGTGCGACGAAGTCCCCTAACCTCACCCTCGCCAGTTTCTCCTTGAATTTCCCCGGTATCTTCTCTAGGAGCTTGAAGGTCGTTCCTATTATCGCCAGGATTGCTAGAACATCTCCATTAAGTATCACGGTCAGTGGCCCCCAAACGGTGTTGACGAAGCTGTAGGACATCCCGGTTACAGGTGTGAAGGGAGCGGTGACGGTTAGGGTTGATGAGGTTGCGCTCGTGGGAATGGCCAAGGGTTTCAGGATGCCATAGGGCGGGAAGTAGTAGGACCACCACGCTACGTGGTGAGAGAGCAGGAAGAGCACGGGGATCACTCCAAAGAAGTGCAGGAGGAAGATGCCGGAGACGAATGTGACCTTTGATCTCTTTATCGCGCCCACTATTGCATGCAAGAAGGCGTCTATGAGAAGGTATATCTTGCGGAAGATTGAGGTCCTTCTCCACACAGGCTGGGCCGTCCTCTTGTAGAGGAACACGTATCTGGACAGCCTGTAGACTATACCGAACGCGAAGATCGCTATGGTCGGCACAAACATATCGTAGACCGCGAACTCATAGAGCCCCATTCCGACCCCCTCATACTCCGCAGACGGGGGTGATGAGCTTCTCTATCCTCCTGTTCCCTATGAAGACGTGTACAGAGCAGGCTATGCATGGATCAAAGCTCCTTATGGCTCTGACCAGGTCCAAGCCGGTCCACTGGTCAGTGGGAACCTCCTCGGTTATGGCAGTTCCGATCACGGACTCTTCGTAGGGTCCGGTCTTACCCCACCTATCCTTAGGTGAGAGATTGGCCGTTGTGGGGGCGTGGACTTGGTAGTTCTTTATTCTATAGTTCTCCACCACCATCCAGTGTCTCACGCTTCCCCTAGGTGCCTCATCGAATCCGAAACCCACTGAGAACGATGGCCTCTTCCATGGTCTTGATGTCTCGGTCTTACCCGCCTTAGCCAGCTCTAGGCCCATCAGAAGGTTATGCCAAGATGCTGCGACATCGAGTGCCACGTTATAGGCCCTAGCCCTCATCCTCTCTATCGTTGTCGAGGCGCCGACCTTTGGTATGCTCCACTCAAAGGTAATCGCGTCCCAAGTTCCGGGAGGCAGCTCAGAAACGCCGTTCGTACGTGGAAGCTCTATCTTGACCTTCCCACCGTTGTGAAGAGCGTGATTCCACATCCTCGCTATTGGACCGACCTCTATCGGGTATATCTTCCCCTTCCAGACGAACCTGACCGTGCCTGTCCAAGTATACTTGGAACGCCAGTCCTGGGCCAGTGGGTTGGGGATCGTGGTCTTGTTCCATGGGTGATACTTAGCCAGTTCGGTGTTGCCCCAGACGATAGGATTGCCTGCCGGATCCCTGTCCACGAACATCGTATCCCAGTCCTTGTAGAAACCCCTATCGACCAGTTCGATCGTACCCAAGTTCATGTCAGTCAGCCTATCCGTGACGAGCTCGCCGTCGAGTATGAGGCCGGGCTTTATGAACCTCTTCCTTCCTGCCTCGTCTATGTTTGCGTATATCTCATCGGGACTCTCCCCCAGAGAGGAGTATACCTCGGGATCCTCGAATATCCCAACGCTCATCAGATTGGGTTTCTCATAGGTCATACCCTGCTTCTCATATCCTATCGAGTTGTAGAAGTTGGCGATGTCCTCCCAGACGGCGACCACCATCTTCACCCAAGCCGTGAGTTTGGTGAGGCGGTACGAGTACTCGATCAGGTTCTCCGTGGTCACTGTAGCTCCAATGCCGCCTGGAATGAGGGTCCTCGGGTGTGGATGGGTGCCGTAGAAGAGAACGCCTGCATGCCTGGCGATCCTCTGCATTTTCAGGGCCAGCATGTATATCTTCCCCTGGAGGGGGTTCAAGCCGTCCAGGAGATCTGCTATCGTTGAAAAACCGTGTATATCGGAGTTCTCGGCTTTAGTGGCCTTAGCCTCCTCGTAGACAGACGGTGTAAGCTTGGAAACCACGATCCCACTGTAGTCCGGCCCCGCTAGGATGTTCAAATGGGTGGGATGATCGTATATGTGGTCCGTGGCTGCCCACGCTAAGTTCCTTATGACCACACCGAAGGGCTTGGGCACGGCACCGAGGGCCATGTCATTGGCCCTGACTGAGGCGTTCGCATGCGCAGCCGCACAAACCCCGCATATCCTGCTGGTGAGGTGAATAGCGTCCGGTGGTTCCCTTCCCCTGAGGAAGACCTCGAACCCCCTGAACATAGCGGCGAAGGCCCAGGCCTCTTTGACCACCTTCGTATCGGTGTCAACGACAGCGTTCAAGCCCAGATGACCCTCGATCCTAGTGATGGGGTCTATGAATATGGTCTTCTCTCCCATCTAATCACCTCCCTCCTCCTTCTTTTCCTTTCCACCCTTCCTAGCCGGTTCGCTCATTATGTAGCCGGCAGCTAGTCCTACAGCAGCAGCTCCAGCGGTTATCCCAGCCAAGGTAGCCGTGTCGGGCATCGAAGGCGCCTGCAGAGGCTTGTAAAACGGTTCGAACCTGTCGGGGAAGCCGGGCATAGTACATCCAATGCAGACACCGCCCGTCCTGGTGGGACCACCTATTCCATCGATCCAGCCCACCCTGTTCCAAGGACAGTTGCTCACGGGGCCCTTGCATCCCACTTGGAAGAGACACCTGAAGTCGTTGTCCCCGGGATTCTCCCTGAAGTCCCCGGCGGCGTAGAAGCCAGCTCTAGGGCACTGTTCGTGGGTGGTCCTGCCGAATATGTACACGGGCCTCCAGTACTCGTCCAGCTCTGGTAAGGGGAGCAGGCCATCGACCGCTAGCACCAAGTGTCCAAGCACCCTAAGTATCGCATTTCCGTTGGCTGGACAACCAGGAATGGCAACAGCGGGCCTGGCTTCTCCGGTTGGAGACACCTCAAGCTTGCCCTTCCCCTGTATGAAGTTCAAGAAGGGCTTTGCTTCGGGCCACCTGCTCACGGCCCCCTTTAATCCCTTCAAGGGATCGTCGAAGAAGCCGAAAGCCCCTGTGGGGCTCCACCCATCGGCCGAGTAGCCGGTGCGATCGAGAACCTGGCTGGCGACGATGCCGCCGTAGCACGCGCAGTTGCCGACCGCAACCACAGCTACGGCCCTCTTGAGCAGACGCCTGACCCACTCGTTCCCCGTGACAGGTCGTCCGTCCTCCTCTCCGAGGACGAACCACCATCCTCCTGTCTTCGCGGCGGCATCCTCATCCGGGAATGATCCCTCCAGAACCAGGACATATGGATCGAGCTCCCCAGCCTCCGCCTTGTGAAGGTACTCTATAGCCGCTTCTCCCCACTCGGGCATTATCGTCTCGTGAAACACGACCCTCACCTTCCCTGGGCCTATAGCTGGATTCTCCCCGACGAGTACCTGAATTAGATCAGGTGCGCTGCCCTCGATCATTGAGATAGTGTTTCCCGCACAGTCTTGGGATTCGAACCATATCAGATTGACCGATCCACTCTTGAGGGTCTCCGCAGCTGCCTTTTGGAGCCTCTGAAAGTCCATAAGAAGTAGAGATGTCGCGACGGACAACTTCAGGAAGTCTCTCCTAGAGAGGGAGAGCCGGGAAGCGACCCCCCTACCGCTCCCAATCATGCCAAGAACACCTCATATATTAATGTGGACCAATGTAAGTCTGTTAAAATAAGTTATAAGTTTTTCCCTTTTTATAACAGAATGTGTTTATATTTTACGATAAATGCCTTCTGTTATCATATAAGGTTCATAAGTTCGTCATAACGACGCTTATTATCACCCATTCCTCGCATAGAGTTAAATAT
>WAOH01000030.1 GCA_015521385.1 Thermoproteota archaeon | reverse complement strand
GCCTCGTGGTCCGGGGGAGGGGGCACTTGGACCAGTCCGTCGTGACGGGCGAACCCCTCCCCGTAGCCGTGGAGGTGGGCAGCTACGTCCACTCCGGTTCCCTCCTCGTGGACGGGAGCATAGTGGTCAGGGCGCTGAAGGTCGGCGGTGAGACCTTCATCTCCCGCATGCTGGCCATGGTCGAGGAGTTCAAGGGGAGGAAGTCCTCAGGGGAGAGATTGGTCCAGAGGTTCAGCAGGTACTACCTCCCCTTAATGCTCGCACTCTCGGGACTGGCTTGGCTGGTCTTGGGGGCCAGGGCGGCCATAGTCTTGGTGGCGGTGGCCTGCCCCAGCGCCTTCCTCGTCGCCGCGCCGGCAACCACCCTTACCTCGTTGGCCGTGGCTGCGAGGAGGGGAGTGCTGTTCAAGGGATCCGCTCCCGTGGAGAGGGCCTCCAAGGTGAGGGTGGTGGCCCTCGACAAGACGGGCACCGTAACGTTGGGGAGGCTCGTGGTTAGGGAGATCCACATGGGGGAGGAGGACTTCAGGCTGCTGGCCTCCTTGGAGCTGGCCTCCCAGCATCCGGTGGCGAGGGCCATAGTGGAGGAGGCTAGGAGCAGGGGTCTCAGGCTGACGATACCCGAGGAGGTGGAGGAGATCCCCGGAGAGGGGATAAGGGGTGTGGTCGAGGGAGTGGAGGTCATCGCGGGAAAGGCCTCGTTTGTGGGGGTTCCCGGCGCGGAGAGTGAGGGAATCGCGGTCCACGCGTTGATCGGGGGTAGGTACGGGTACGTGACCTTGGGTGACGTGGTAAACCCCCTCGCAAGGAGGGTGGTCGAGCGGTTGAGGGAGATGGGCCTCAGGGTTGCCATGCTGACGGGCGACAGGGAGGAGAACGCGAGACCAATAGCTGAGGGGCTGGGAATAAGCGAGCTTCACGCCGACCTCTCCCCAGAGGAGAAGGTGAAGATCGTCAGGAGGCTGAGGGCCTCGGGACCAGTTGCGATGGTGGGGGACGGGATAAATGATGCGCCGGCCCTGGCTGCTGCCGACGTGGGAATCGCGGTTGGGAGCCTAGAGGCGTCCATCGAGGCGGGTGACGTGGCCCTCGTCTCAGGCATCTCCTCGCTACCATGGCTGTTCGAGGCGTCGAGATCGGTGGTTTCTACCTTCTGGTCAAATATGGCGCTGGTAGGAGCTTCCAAGGCGTTCGCAGCTCTCTTGGGCGTGATCGGGTACATCCCCCTCTGGGCGGCGGTGGCGCTAGGCGACGACGGAGGCCTGCTTCTGGTCATGGTCAGCTTGGTGAGGCTCGTCAGGAAGATGAGCGGTGGCGATGGGCTGAGAGGAGGTCAAATCACACCTATTTCGACCTCTCAGGGGGACAGGTCGTTGGGGCATGTTTAAATTGTGGGGATGCTGGCCCCTAGGATGCGCCCGCTCATAGTTGGGCATAGGGCCAACACCCTCACTAAGCTGAGGCTCTACCTGCAGCTCGGAGTCGATGCCGTCGAGGTCGACATCACCGGGAGTGAGGTCAGGCACACGACCGGCATAAAGCCCGCTACCCTCAGGGAGGCGCTGCTCAGGAGGATCTTCTTCCCGGAACCCAAGGGGGAGTCGCTGGACAGGATCGTCAGGGAGGTGGTGGAGAGGGACGTGGCCCTAGTCGTGGACCTCAAGACGGGGGAGGTGGATCCGAGGATCTTCAGCTCGCTCCCCGGGGATGGGAGCGTTACCATAAGCTCCAAGTACCACAACCTCCTCAGGAGGTTGAGGCCGGAGCTCGAGGGGAGCTACCTGACCCTCGCATCCATACAGGACAGGCCGGCCAGGCCGTCGCAGGTGATGAGGGACGCGCAGGCTGACGGACTGTCCATAGAACTCTCCTACGTGGACGAGGATCTCTTGGATGAGATGAAAGATGCGGGCGGTCTCGTATACGTGTGGACCGTTAACGACGCCGAGCAGGCCCTCTCCCTAGCCAAGATGGGTGTGGACGCCATCACCACCGACCGACCCGATCTGATAATACCGGCTCTTGAGAACGGGTACGTGAGGAACGACGCCGGGAGGAAGCTCTACAGGAAGCTGACCGAGGAGTGATGGGTAGAGGCGGGATCCCGGCATGGGGCATGCCGTAGTGTGTGAGGGAGGGTTCCTTCAACGACCGCTGTGAGAACTCAGGGAGCGGAGGAAGTCCCTCAACGCCGGGTTCGATTCGATCAGCCCGCTCAGGAGATCTGACCTCCTGCCGAATCTGAAGTATCCGTCTTCAGAGAGCTCATCCACCAGAGTGACATTTCTCGACCACGAGACCAGTTTGACCTCCTCCACCACGTCCCACTCGCTGAGCCCCAGTATCAGGTTGACGCCCCTGATGGATCCCTCGATCAGGCCTATCTCCCTGACGAGCATGTCCTCGGCCCTCAGCTGGGACGGGGAGGGGGGAATGAGCAGGTTGAACCGGTAGGACCTCCTCACCTGGAGGAGCTTCTCCCTCAGGTCCTCGATCCTCTCTGAGTACCTCCTGTAGGCCACCACGAACCTCCTCAGGAACTCCTCGGGGTGCACCAGAGGCTCCAAGATGATGTGCGGGTTCCCTTCTACCCCTCCACCGCACCTCCACCTCGGAACGAGGAGGGGGACGAACTCGTCCAGGGAGGAGGCCCACTTCGAGAAGAAAAGGTCCAGGCAGAGGTCCACCTCCCTGTAGGAGGAAGCGGTCACTCCCAACACGACTTCAGCTGCGGGAACCCCTACCAGCAACTTCAAAGCGGAAGCTTCCTCCCGACTCCCCTCTCTACGGCCAGCTCGTAGATGAGTTTTCCCGTGGCCACATCCTCGATGGCCAGGCCTAGGTTCATGGACATTATCCTCTCGCGATCACTCTCCCTGCCGGGCTTCCTTCCAGCGACTACCTCGCCCAGGTCACCATCTATCCTCTCTATGGGTCTTATCCAACCCTCCTCGATGTAGTACTTCAGCTGGTCCACATCGTCGGTGTAGAACTTGTCCATCGACGCTATGGCAGAGGACTTCCAGTAGGAGTCGAAGTCTAGGGGGATCGCGGTGGCTCCCTCCTTCACCCAGTCCGCCTCTATGACCGGGTTCGGGTTCTTGAGGATCGGCCCGGCTGTAACTATCACATCGGCTCCCTCCACGGCCTCCCTCGGCGATGAGGCCCTGATGATCTCCACATCGGCCCTCTCCCTGACGAACTCCTCGTACCTGTCCAGAGCCTTGGGATCGATGTCGTACGCCCTGACGCTCTTTATGGGGAGCACCTCCCTGAGCATGATGGTGTTCGTTTTACCCTGGGTTCCGCATCCCAGCACCGCCAAGACCTCACTGTCCTCCCTCGCCAGGTACTTGGCGGCGACGGCCGTTGCTGCGGCGGTCCTGTAGGCCGTTATCCACATGGCATCCATCACGGCTATCGGCAGTCCCGTGTCGGGATCGTTCAGGATGAAGAGGCCCGTTATGTAGGGGAGGCCCCTCTTGGGGTTCTCTGGATAGCCCGAGACCCACTTCAAGCCGGCGGCGTCACTCCCCTTCAGGTAGGCCGGCATGGCGTGGATGAACGAGTCGGGCCGGGGGTGTATCCCGGGCTTGGGTGGCATCTCGGCCATGCCCTGTCCCTTCTGACGGAAGGCATCCTCCACCACCTCTATTATATCGGACAGGGGGATCCCCAGCGAGGATATGTCCTGGTAGGAGAGGTACAGCAGCTCCATATGGGATCGCGAGCCGAGAGGAGAAAAACTTGAGGTCCATGAAAACCTTTTAACCTCCTCTGGGCAGGTCGGCGCGTGGGCTTGGAGGATGGCACTTGGAGGGAAGTGGTTAACGCTCTGGACAGGACGGTCAGGAAGTACGAGACCGTGAACCGAGTTATCACCCTCGGTTACAGTGAGAGGATGAGGAGGGTCCTAGCTGGCATGGCCGCCTTGGAGGATGGCATGACCGTGCTCGACGCCGGATGCGGCCCCGGGAACATGTCGGTGCACGTGTTGAGGAGGATGGCCAAGGGCAGGCTCTACTGCCTGGATCCCCTGCCCTCCATGCTGAAGGCCGCCTTCGACAACCTGAGGGGAATGGCCAGGGATGTGGAGCTCAACTTCTTGGAGGCCACCTTCGAGTCCATACCCCTGCCAAGCAACTCCGTCGACGTGATCGTCACCGCCTACGCCCTGAGGGATGCGAGGGATCTTTACGCAGCTTTAAGCGAGTTCAGGAGGGTGCTCAAGCCTGGAGGTCAGCTCCTGGTGCTGGATCTGGTCAGGCCGGACAGCAGGGTCTTCGCCTGGCTGGTGGGACTCTACCTCAGGACCTTGGTCCCGGTCATATCCATCCCCATATACGGCAGCTTCGACACCCCGTGGAGGGCCCTCTACCCAACCTTCAGGAGCATGCTGACGGCTTCCGAGTTCATCGACATAATAGGGGAGGAATTCGAGGTCATCAAGGTGAAAAAGGCCCTCTTGGGGACATTTGTGGCCATCAAGGCTAGGAGGCCATAGGGTCAAACGATCACGGCCAAGAAGTCGGCCATGTTATCCTCGTCCAAGATCAGGACATCCTTCGGATACCTCCTGTGGGGCTTCCCGGCCTTGACCTCGACCCTGAGTCCGTCGGCCACGGCATCAACTTCGTACCCGTCCCTTGTGTAGTAGACGCCTCCGAACCTCCTTAGGAGGTGCTCTTGGACCACCCACTCGTACACGGCGCTGGGCAGGGGATTCACTCCGACCCAGCCAGCTAGAGACCTTACGAGAAACGGATCCCTCACGAAGTATTTCCTCTC
>WAOH01000029.1 GCA_015521385.1 Thermoproteota archaeon | reverse complement strand
GGAGGGAGGGTAAGCAGCCCGTTCCTCTCATACTGGCCCACAAGCTTTCCAAGAGGGCTATACGGGGATCCTGACCTCGTGGGGCTTCCCCGACTCCAGGTCCACCCTCATGAGGGAGTCCTTACCCTCGGGGTTTATTACCCTGAGCTGGAGGTCCTTCACGTCACTGTAAGGTACTATCTTGCCCTCCAAGTACTTCCTGTCGTACCTGAAGGTCCCCTTCACATCGCTCACGGCCCTGAACCTCTCAACTAGGGAGCTGGGCGGGGCGATCCATACGCCCCTCTCCCGGGCGTTCCTGAGAAGGGACAGGGTGGATATCTCGTCGAGGGCATCCACCGCGACCATGCATCCCCATTTGGCCACGAAGTCCGCCGCCTCCGCGGCTGACCCCCTGTCATCCACCCTCCCCACCAGCGGTATATTCCAGACCAACCCGTTGGGTCTGAAGGGACATCCGATTCCGAGCGGGAAGCCGAACTCGCCAGCGATCTCGCCGGCCAGCACGTATCCGGCCTCCACATATGCTGCTGATTTCCATGCGTCCATCAGGGTGGAGGCTATGCCCCTGAACCTGACCCCTACGTCGCCCCTCTTGATGATGGTCGCCACCTCCTCGTACTCCTCGGCCATGGACATGTGATCTATCGATGCCCTGACCGATGCCAAGAGACCGACCTCGTGACCGCTCTCCTCCATTGAAACGAGCAGTTCCCTTATCTTGGTAGGAGTGTAATCCTCTCCCCTCCCCACGAAGAACGTGAGATCCTCCGTTCCCCTTATCAGCCTCTCAATCCAGGATTCCGCTCTCCTGAGGAACCTCCTCAGGTCGAACCTCAGCCCGGAGCTACCCGTCCTCAATACGGGGATCGAGACGGACATCCCTCCCTTATAGCCGGAGGGGGGAATCTGCTTCATTATTAGCGGGAGCCTCTCCCTCTTGTGGAGGAGGAGTATCGAGAAGAGTAGGAACTTAGCGTGCAGATCTACTATCGGTGTGGACACGGGGACCCCTCTCAGGTCCTCCAGAACCTTGGGATTGAACCTCCTATCGCTGGTCTTTATCCTCTTCATGTTCAGGGATGACTCGGCTCCCCTGAGGAAGTAGCTGACGTTCCTGAAGAGATCGTAGCCCAGCAGTAGATGGGAGTTCCTCGAATACAGGGGGGCCTGTCTCAGCAGTCGCTCGCCCTCCAAGTCGTACTTAGTTCCGAAATAGGGTATCTTCACCCTATCCACGACCATGAAGCCTGCAGGCTCGGGAGGGGATTTCTTGACCTCCGTCTTATCCCCTCCGTAGTAGGAGAGGGCCGTTTCCCCCACGAATATGGAGGGTATGGTCACCGGGACGAATTCCGTGGCCTCAGGGAATATAGCCACGGAGTGCTTTAATGGATCCGGTTCGTCCACCTCCTCCCAGAACAGGCCTAGTGAGTTTAAGGTGTGTCTAACCGCATCCCTCACATCCCTGTCCAAGGATCTGACAACCGCAATGTTCGTCGGGACCACGCCCCCTCTAGAATGGAGGTGGTGGGGCCGGTGGGACTTGAACCCACGTCCTACGGGTCTCCCCCTCAGTGCTCCAATGACTGGAGCCCGCCGCCCTACCTTTCCAGGGCGTTCCCCCAATCATGGGGGGAGAGCCAGGCTGGGCCACGGCCCCCCGGATCCTCCTCCCTTTAAATTGGGGAAGTTATATAAATAGTTTGTCCGGTGTTAGCGATGAAATGCCACTACTGCCAGCGTGAAGGTACCATATTCGTGGAGAATTTGGGGGACTGGGTTTGCGAGGAGCACTTCGAGAGGTACTTCCTGAAAAGAGTTGACCGCGTATTGAGGAGGGTCAGGAAGGGCAGCTCCCTCCTGTTCGGGGTGTCGGGCGGGAAGGATTCCGTGGCCGCCCTGCATGCCTCCAGCCTGATCGCCCCGAAGTACCAGCTCAGACTCGGGGCGGCGATAGTGTACACCGGATTGGCGCCCGACTGCCTCGAGGTCTTCAAGTCCCTGACCCGGGATCTGGGGATAGAGGGGATCGTGATAGACGTGAGGGAGTGGGGGATAAAGATCCCTCCGGATCCCAGGGCCGCCTGTTTCGTCTGCGGGGTCGTTAACAGGTATCTCCTGAACAGGTACGCCGTGGAGAGGGGGTACGATTACGTGGCCACCGGTCACAACCTGGACGACATGGCCTACTTCGGGTTCAACAACCTCATCACCCACTCGCTGGACTACCTCTTCTACCAGTACGACTCAGTCACCAAACCCATGCCGGAGTACAGGATGGCCGGCAAGGTGAAGCCCCTTTTCTGGGTCAGCGACTCCGATGCCCTGAACTACGTGAAGATGAAGGGTCTGCCAACCTGCGTGACCAAGTGCCCCTACGAGGGGAGGGATAAGCAGGCTGAGATAAAGCCCCTGCTGAATCAAGTCAGGAGGAAGTGGCCGCCATCGCTGGTCAACTTCGTGAGCAGCTTGAGGGAGCTGGCGAAGATGGCGGAGCCCCCGCCCCGCAAGATTAATCTATGCGAGAGGTGCGGTTACCCGACATCAGGCAGGGTGTGCGCCTTCTGCAGGCTGAAGGAGAGGTTAGAGAGGGAGGTAGTGTGATGAGGCTCTTTGACGCCCACTGTCACCTCGAGGAGGAGGCCTTCGACCAAGATAGGGAGGAGGTGATTGAGAGGGCGAGGGAGGCCGGATTGGTGGGCATAGTGACCTCTCCCATCTATCCAGAGGACGCCGAGAAGGCTCTAAGGCTGTTCAGGGGCCATGAGCTGGTGAAGGTGTCGATCGGGCTGGACGTGGCCGAGTACGGGGATGAGGAGGAGGTGGGGGCCACCGTCGATCTGATAAGGGAGCATGCCGACGAGATAGTGGCGGTTGGCGAGGTCGGGCTGGATTACAGGATACTCAGGTCCGGAGGCCCTCCCAAGGAGAAGCAGAAGGAGGTATTCAGACTCTTCATCGGTCTGGCAAAGGAGCTGGATAAGCCCCTGGTCATCCATAGCCTGTGGGCGCAGAGGCCAGTCCTTAGGGTGCTGGACGAGGAGGGAGCTGAGAGAGTGGTCCTACACGCGTTCGGAGGGACCCCTGAGGATGTCAGGTTCGCGGTGGAGCGGGGATGGATGGTCAGCATACCCACCAATGTGGTGA
>WAOH01000028.1 GCA_015521385.1 Thermoproteota archaeon | reverse complement strand
CTGGAGGAGCTGGTCAGGGCGGGGGCCGACGGCTGGAGCGTCGACGTGAAGGGATGCCCGGGGATGAGTGCTCTCCCCCACGTGGACCACGAGAAGGTCTTCAGGAACGCGAGGACGCTCTTGGATGCTGGTGCCCACGTCGAGATGGTCTATCTGGTCGTGACCGGGGCCAACGACTCCGAGGAGTGCTACAGGTGGGTGATCGGCAGGCACCTCGACCTGCTGGGTGAGGAGGTCCCCCTCCACGTGAACAGGTATTACCCCGCCCACCTCTGGAGGGAGCCGCCCACACCCGTTGAGAGGCTCATGGAGATCAGGGAGCACGCCCTGAGGGAGGGCATCCACTACGTATACGTGGGGAACGTCCACGACCCCGGGCTGGGGTTGGAGCTGGAGGCGACCACCTGTCCCAACTGCGGTAAGAAGCTCATCATGAGGAGGGGCTACAGGGTCATCGGCTTCGACCTGTCGAGGGAGGGTGGGGGGTACAGGTGCCCGAGGTGCGGCCACCCCGTCCCCCTGAGGGGGAGGTACGTGCCCGGCGGATAGGTGAGCGCGTCGCCGAAATGACGCACGATCTCCGGGATTCAATCAGCTGGATGTGATCCCTCATCGGGGTAACGGAAGAGATCAGCTTTCAGCTCGACCCTCACTGGCAGCCGGACCTCCCCCTCTTGGTAGGGAGCGGGGGAATGGGAGGGCGGCTGAACCCCTTTCCGACCGTTCAGCGAACGGTAAAGGCATCACACCGTCCTCCTTACCTTGGGTTGGCTTGGATTGGCCCCTTCAACTGGTGTCTCCGTGATGGCGGCCATCCAGAAAGGTTATCTCCCTTATCCCGATCTCCTCTCCTCTCAGCCAGGTAAAGGCTACGGGATCACTTCATTAAAATTGGTGAGATTTTCTCGGCGTTACGCTAAGGAAAAGCTAAAATATGGAGGGTCCACTGATAATACAAGGTGCTGGGTACGCTTGCCGGAGGATCTGGGTAGTGTTCTGGTCGTATCCCCCGGCTCCAAGTACGATTCCGGGGGAAAGCTCCTCCTGAAGGGTAACAAGCTACTTTTCAAGGTCAACATCCTCCAGAGGATCCTCAGGGGTAGGAGTTTCGAGATAGAGAGGAACGAGATCATAGGGTGGTGGACCGAGGATACGAGGGACGGGGAACCGCACGTCAGGCTGGTGGCGGCCGACAGCATGAAGGTGCAGGGGTGGAACAGGGATCAGGTGAACATACTCACCCTCAGCCTAGAGACGACGAAGGGGATCTACCAGATATCCTTCGTGAGGACTCCTCGTGGGAAGGAGCCCGAGAAAGCTAGGAAAAAGCTGATAGAGTGGCTCGAGGGTGTGTAGAAACCGCAACCGGTGAATTACCTCAAGGGCAGCTCGCGGCCGCCCATGGGATCCGTTTCCTCCATCGTGAACCGGGGACATCCTTATTAGGTTGGCTCTCCCGACACCACCATGAGCTTCGCCTACGAACTTGTGGCCCACAGGCCCTACGACGAGCTGCTAACCGACATAGGACACTCGGAGAGCATAGACCTCCTCAGGAGGGAGTGCGAGAGGATGGCCTCCTCCAGACCCGACTCAGACAACCTATGGGCCCTCAAGGAGGAGAAGGGGAGCTACCTGCTTGCGATGCTGATGAGGGACGACGGCTTCCTGAGGATATCCTACTACCTCGCCTTCCCCCTGGAGGAGCTGGAGGCCCTCTACTGGGTCGCGGACGACGAGGAGCTGGCCGAGCTCGAGGAGGAGCTCGAGGAGTTCCTGGCCGACGAGTCCATAGACTGGGTCGGGGGGCATCTCGGCGTCGCGTCCGGACCCCTGATCCTGAGGACCGGGAGGGTCTTCGAGGACCCGGAGCTTCCAGACGTGATAGTGGGCATCAAGATAAGGGAGGAGAGGGCCCTCCCTGTGAACTGACCCCTATGCTCACGCTGAGCACGAAGGAGGCAAGCAAGACGAGGGAGCCGATGATGAGCAGCGTGGGCCCGAATCCCAAGCCCACGGTCACCGCCAGCTCCTCGCCCCCCACCGACTCCAGCCTCAGCCTGAAAGTCCAGAGCGCGGCCATCCAGAACCCGGCGCAGAGGAGACCAGTCCCTCCCGAGAGCAGCGAGAGAGGAGACCAGAG
>WAOH01000027.1 GCA_015521385.1 Thermoproteota archaeon | reverse complement strand
AATCATATCTGATCCCGCGATCAGGATTTAAAACGGGATGATGGGGTTTATACGGGCGATGAGGCTGGAGGGGACATCTGATGCCGGGGTGATGAGACACCCCTCAGGCTGAGCCCCTCCCCCGACTGGGCGTGGAAAGAGGGTATTGACGCCCCTCCCTCTCCGGACGAGCCTGTAGAGGACCTTAAGCAGACCGTACGATGAGGTCAGGTGGACCGCTACCACAGTGGAGCCCAGTACGGTTGAAGAGACGAAGAAGAGGGGGTCCCTTGGTACAGCCGGTAGGGAGGGAATCCATGGAGCGATGGAGGAAATGACGATGATCGACCTGCCCGTCCTCGTCAGTCCCCTCCAGACGCGCACGAACCAAGATGCCTCCAAGTAGGTCACTGCCAACAAGAAGATCGCCGACAGGCCCCCTACCCCGCAGACGCCCGTCAAGTACAGGATCGATCCCATCAGGCTCCAAGGAAGCACGAGGATGGCCATGGCCGGCCATATGGACAGGGGTCTGAGCAGATCGTAGAGTGGAGGGGGTTCGATTCCGGGAACATCGTCCACGAAGGCGTAAGCCTGTATCTGGCCTCCAATCAGGATGAACGCGAGGATCAAGGTGAGGGTAATCGAGGAGGGGGAGGGGGAGACCCACTCGAGCCTCTGGATTCCCATGATGCAGCCCATTATGGGAGCACGCACCCCTTATAAGCCGCTCGGATCCTACGGCCCGAGTAAGGGGCCATCAATGACGCGTGAAAAGTAATATAGGGGTACCGTCCGATTCCCTGTGCGAGGCAAGGTCAAGGTCACCATATACGGCCTCTTCCCCACGGTCTACTTCACCACGGCACCCTGCTGCCACTTCACCACACCGGAGGAGGAGAGGTATGGTGGGGAGCAGCTGCGCGAGTATCCCTGGTGGATGGTGCACGACCTGAGGCAGGCCGCCGCTCTGGCTGAGAGGCTCTCCAAGTACGGGAGATCGGTGAAGGTCGAGCTGGTGAGCGCGGACTCCCTGAAGGGAGTGTGGATCTCGCTGAGGTACGGTCTTAAGGGAGAACCGGCCGTCGTGGTGAACGGCTGGGTGTTCAAGGGTCCAGCCCTGGATCCGGACGCCATCGAGAGCTTCGTGAGACGCCTGCTGGGCGACTGACCTCATATCTCCTCTATCTTGATGGCCTCCACCGGGCAGGACATTGCCGCGTTCTCCACGCACTCCTTCAGCTCGTCTGGGACTTCTCCCACGGACAGGCTGTCGGAAAGCTCCTTGCTGTACTTGTCGACGATCCGGTTCTTCCCCTCTAGCACGAAAACCTCCGAGCAGAGGGTGGGGGCCACCCCACAAGCTATGCAGGTTTCCCTATCCACGATAACTCTCAGAGTCATAGTCACATAAACACCGTTATACAAAATAAAGATGACCTCGGCGAATCATCAGGCATGTCATCTTCCAAATCGCCCGGCCGCATCTCCAACTTTATTAGCTAAGAGAGGCCCACCAATCGATGCTTCCCATCTTTGTTGAGACCTCCGCCTCGGAGCCGTGGCTGGACTCCGTGATAGAGTTCTCCCGGAAGCTCAGGTCCCGATTCGGCAGGAGACTCCTCCGGGTGATAGCTCTCCCAGTCCCGATCAGGAGGTCCATGACTCCAACGTGCTGGTGGTCCTTGACAGGTACGACCTGCGCGATGCCGACGCGGTGGTTGAGCTGGCCCTCCAGATAGGTGAGAGGATAAATCCCCTAGTTGCCAGCGCTGATGAGGAGGACGAGGTCGAAGCCTTCCTCTATTCTTGTTTTGGAGATGTCTAGGCTGACTAGGTCTGGACCGATAAGGGAGTAATGGAGACCCTCCGAAAGGTGAACGCTTAAGTCTACTCGCTATCTCCCCACCCAAATGAAAGTCGCCTGCCAGAGGGACTGTCTCGATGGCTGCTTCCTAATTTTAGAGGGCGAGGGTCCTGAGGCCTCGGTGCGGGGCGATCCCGATCACCCGGTCACCAAGGGTTTCGCGTGCCCCAAGGCCCTGAACTTTCCCCGCTACTACTCCAGCGGCAGGAGGGTCCTTTACCCTCATGTCAGGACCGAAAACGGGTTCAGGAGGGTGAGCTGGGACCAGGCCCTCGACTTGGTCGCTTCCAAGCTCGAGGAGGTGATGAGAGATCACGGACCGCAGGAGGTCCTCGTGTTCAACTACTCGGGCAACACGGGGCTGATAAACTTCAACTACCCGCTCAGACTGGCCTACGCCCTCAACGCCTACCGGGTGCAGTACACAATATGCGACGAGGCCGGGGAGCTGGCCTTGGAGCTCCACTACGGCATGCGCTACGGGGCCTTCCCGGAGGACTTGGAGGGGGCCGAGATGGTCGTGGTGTGGGGGGCGAACCCGGCCTCGTCAAGCGTGCACGCCTATCGCATCCTCGCGGATTTGAAGGTGAGGGGTGTGCCCATATGGGTGATCGACCCCAGGAGGACGAGGACCTCCCTTCTAGGGAACCACGTCAGGGTGAAACCGGGGACCGATTCCGTGCTGGCCGCGGGCATCTCGTGGTACCTGATAAATGAGATCGGCGTGGACGGGGACTTCATATCGGAATACACTGCGGGCTTCGAGGAGTACGCCCGGCACATCTCCAAGTACACCCCCGAACTGGTCGAGGGGGTCACGGGCGTCCCCAGGAGGGTGGTGAGGGAGCTCGCGGAGGACTACTCCCGACTGAAGCCCAGCGTCACGTACATCGGGGTGGGAATGCAGAAGACCAAGTACGGGGCGGAGGCGGTCCGCGTTATCTCCCTCATCCCGGCGCTGGTGGGAGTTCACAGGGGCTTCTTCTTCTGCAACTCCTCCCGCGACTTCGACACCGCCTACCTGCAGGGGAGGCACTTGGGGGAGGACAGGAGGGTGAACATGCTGGACGTTCCCTCCCTGCTGTCCTCCGGTCGCTTCAAGTTCCTCTACGTCTACAACTCGAACCCCGCGGTGACCCTGCCGAGATCGGACCTCTTCCGCGAGGGTATGAGGAGGGAGGACCTCTTCTCCGTGGTGCACGATGTGATGTGGACCGAGACCGCGGAGCTGGCCGATGTGGTGCTCCCCGCGACGGGGATGTTCGAGCAGGAGGACTTCGTCGCCAGCTGGTGGCACCCCTACCTCGCCTACTCCCCCAAGGTCTGGGAGCCACTGGGGGAGAGCAGGCCCAACTGGTGGGTCGTCCAGAGGCTGGCTGAGAGGCTGGGGATAGAGGCGCCTGAACTCAGGGAGGATCCCATCCGGGCGTTCGAAGGGGCGGTGAGGGGGAGTAAGATGCTCAGGGTGCCCGTGGAGGAGGTGATGAGGAGGGGGTACGTGAAGCTGGAATACCCCCCGAAGGACGAGTATCAGACCCCCTCAGGGAGGATAGAGTTCGTGAGCAGCCTCGCCAGGGAGCTGGGGTACTCCCCGCTTCCCTCGATTGGCTGGGAGGCCGGCGATCGCAGGTACCCCTTCGCCCTGATCACCAGCTCGGTGCCCCACCGCACCTCATCCCAGGACTCCATCTCCCCCGACGAGGACACGATCCACGTAAGCCCGGAGGATGCAGGGAGGATGGGCCTGAGGGATGGTGATCCCGTCATCCTGCGCTCCCCGTGGTCCGAGGCGGTGGCCAGGGTTGAGATAGATGGCTCCCTCCCGGCGGGCGTGGTGTGGGCGAGGAGAGCCGCTAAATTCAGCAAGGGAGCCGTGAACGACCTGCTGAGGGATGACAAGCAGGGGATAGCCGGAGGGAACGTCCTCAACAGCAGCAGAGTGAACCTGATACCGCTGGCCTAGCGGGCTGATCCCACCAGCATCCCAAGCCGCGATAGGGCCATCAAGATCAGGATGACGGCGGCCGCGACCAGAGCACTGATCAAGATGAGCCA
The DNA here is from genome assembly GCA_015521385.1 of Thermoproteota archaeon. GTDB lineage: Archaea > Korarchaeota > Korarchaeia > Korarchaeales > Korarchaeaceae > Korarchaeum. The sequence continues at coordinate 801 of WAOH01000027.1, read as the reverse complement.
TGACCCCTCAGCAATCCCCCCACCAACTTCGACTTCAACTGTCTCGATGAACCTCCCCTCCATCAACAGCTCGACCCTGTACCTCCCGGGATCGACTTCCAGGCTGGTTCTCCTCACCTTCAGGGTGGCCACGATCCCGTCACTTCCGATCACCCGTATCTCAACTCTAGGTGAGCCTAGGAGCAGCTCCCCGAAACTGCAGCTTATATCCAGGCGGCCATCGCGCGGCACCACTTCCAGATGGGCCTCCGCCGAGTCGAGGGCCACGAGTCTCCCATCCATCCTCACCAGGATCTCCAGCTCCCCGTCCCCATCCACGTCAGCCACGAGGGGGGTCTCCTGCGGACCGACGGGGTTGTGAAGGTCCAGGGACCACTCCAAGGAGCCACTGGTGTTCAAGACGTATAGGAGGCCATCCACCTGACCTCCATCCCAGACCGGGAGCAGGCACAGGATCTCGGGCGAGCCATCTCCGTCGATGTCCGCCACCACGGGAGGCTGGGTCACCAGTCCCGAGGGGAGCTTCATGTGCTCCACACCATCGAACGGGTGCACGATGTTCAGGTACGCCTCCCTGGTCACCAAGACCAGCTCCGGCTCACCATCCCCGTCCAGGTCGGCTATTGCCGGCGCGCCAGTCACGTTGCCCACGACCCCGATTGACCACGTAATCCCCCTGCCGTACTCAGCGGCGCATAGAGATCCTCCGCAGCCGAAGATCGCCTCCGGAATGCCATCGCCGTCCAGATCGTGGATCCTGATCCCCATCCCTCCCCCATTCACCCGCGTGGACCACTCCAG
>WAOH01000026.1 GCA_015521385.1 Thermoproteota archaeon | reverse complement strand
GTGTAGCAGAGGAGATCGAGGGGGAGAATCAACTCGTTCCTGTATAACAACTTGGTGATGAGGGTGGCCCTCTCACTGAACCTCATCCCCCTGAACCTGTCGGACACCACGATGAGGTCATAGTCGCTGATGCGCAGGTGCTCCCCCCTCGCCCTCGATCCGAACAATATCACCTTGGCGGAGGGATCCCACTTCCTTATGATCTTGACCGCTTCATCAGTCTCTCGCAAGCCTTCATCACCCTGTAGGCCCTCTCCAAATGTCTTCTAGCTCGCCTCCATTATGCATCTGCGCGCGAGCCTCTCAGACTCGGGCCTCGCAAGCTGAAGTCCAATTCTCCCTTGAATTAATTCCCTTTGGCGAATCCGCCAGCCGGAGTGAAGAACTCAAATCAACGAACTCCACGGTGCGGAGCTATGCGCCTTACTCAGTAGTACCAAGTGAGGGTGTGCTTCGGCTCCTCCCAGTACTCCCCAGTGGAGTGGGCCCTGCAAACACTCGAGAGGGGACAGTTGACGCAGTCCGGCTCCCCCTTACATACGGTCCTGCCGAAGGGCCACAGGAAATCGTCGAGGGTGTAGGGATCCACCCCGCTCTCATTGGACACCTCCTTCCAAGCCTCCCTGACAGTCATCCTCACCTCCACATCCTCCTCCCTCGTAAGCTCAATGCCCTCGCGCATCCTCCCGAGCAGACCCTCGGACGGTAAGACCACGCCCAGCCTGATGGCCACCCTAGTCAGGTGATTGTCCACCGGGACGTGCCTCTCCCCCTCCAGCCTGACGAGCCCTCTGCCATCCAAGAACTTCGCCAGGAGGAATGCTTTCTTCCTCACCGGGTCCTCGTAAGCCCTGAAGCTCGATAGATTCGCTATCAGCTCCTCCACGCTTCCGACGAGCAGCAGGTCGGAGAAGCTCCCCCTAACCTTCTTGCCCAGATCCCTGAGCAGGAATATCCTCGTGTAGAAGTCCCAGACGCAGTTGCCCTCGAAGCACAGTAGGTTCTCAGCCTCCTCAGGGGTCAGATTAGCCAGCCACTCCGGGGTGAACGACCTCTCATCCCTTCTGTAGATGCTCGACCCCAAGTAGTAGAGGAGGTCGGCACCCTCAAGCTTCCTGCCGCCTACGGAGGCAGAGAAGTCCGTGAACTCCGTGCGAGTGCGATGATCTATGGCCACCATGGACAGGAAGAAGCCGAGCTGCCTCTCAACATCGTCCCTAGGTGGGAAGATCAGGGGATCCTCGTACCTGTCCCGGGAGAGGCCGAGATCCGAGATCACATGGGATACCTCTTTCACGGCCTCCTCTCTCAGGCTCAGGAGCATACCTCACTTGGGACGGGGAACTAATTAACTAGTCGGTGCTTATCGGTAAAAGCAACTTTTTAGCCTGATGCGGTCAGGATGACCAGATGAGCAAGCTCAACAGGTATGAGAACCTCAAGGACGAGGTGGAGAGGGCCATACGACCCTTCATCAGGGTGAAGATCTACCTCAGGGATGAGGCCGAGAGGGAGAGGGTGGAGGAGCTCCTGAAGAACGAGTATTACCTAGAGAGGATTGATAGGCTAACGCACCTCTTCTTGGAGAGGGATGGCGCGGCTTTCATCATAATACCCCTGAACATCCCTGTTGAGGATGCGAGGAGGCTGGAGCAGGACGAGAACTTCCTGAGGGATGTGGAGGAGCTGGCCAGGGCTGCCCGGGGAAGAGGATGATCCAGCTCACCGACCCGCAACTGGCTGTGCTGGGAGTCTTCCTGCTCTCGATACTCCTCCTCATCACTGAGAAGTACCACAGGGCCACGTCAGCCATGATATCGGCCGCCATCATGGTGTACTTCGGCGCCTACGTCTACGGGCTCTTCTCCCCTGAGGAGGTCTTCGACTTCATAGACTGGCACACCCTCCTCTTCATAGTCGGCGTGCTCATACTGGTGGAGGGGCTGTCGGAATCTGGCCTCTTCCAGGCGATGGGCCTCTTGGTGGCCAAGACCCTCGCGAGGAGGAGGAACCTCCTCTTCGTATCCTTCATGTACCTGACCCTTGCGGTCACACTCTTTCTCGCTAACTTCCCCGCCATGCTGGTGATGGCGACCATCACCACATCCCTCAGGGACAGGCTGGGCATCAACCTGAAGAAGTGGATCATATACGAGGCCGTCATCGCCAACAG
>WAOH01000025.1 GCA_015521385.1 Thermoproteota archaeon | reverse complement strand
GGATAGGGGAGGCCCTATCAAAGGTCTCGTCGCCGATCATGTTCTACACGGAGGGCTCCCTCACGGGAATAACCAGCGTCATCCTTGTCAATGAGAGGATCTTGGGGACACTAGTCAAGTCTCTGAGGACGCTCTTCAGCGATCAGCTGATAAAAGTCGAGCACCTACTGGTCGCGGGTCCGTCGAACTGGCAGATCCCGGTAGATCTCTGGAATGAGGAGGAGCAGACCTTCGAGATGGATATCGATTCCCTGTTTGAGGCCTTCTCCGGAAGAATGAGTGAGGAAGTCAGGAGGGAACTCCTGAGGTAATCCGGGACAGGATCTCCCTCAATGAAGATAGCAGGATCTCCACCTCCTCCTCTGTAGTGTTGGCCATGGTCGCGGCTCTGAGTATCCTACCCCTCAATGGTCCCTGCCCGCCTGCCACCAGAATCCCCCTCCTCGCCAGCTCCTTCCTGACCGCCTCGGCGTCGGGGACCCTGAAGGACGTCACGGTATCTGATAACCTGCCCAGTTCCCCGGGACGGGCGAATAGCTCCACTCCAAGATCCTCCAGCCCCTCCCTCAGGAACTGAGCGACCCTCCGGTGTCTGGCGAACCTCGCCTCCAATCCCTCCGCGTGTATCTCCCGAATCGCAGTCCTGAGGGCCGCGAAGAGTGGGAGCGCCGGGGTGAAGGGCGTCTGCTTCAGGTCGCCTCTAGCCGAGTCCCTGTACCTCGCCAGGTCTAGGTAGTAGGTCGCTCCATCATATCCCTCCCACTCCCTCACCATCACCGGTGCTAGACCTGGAGGCGCTCCTATGCACTTCTGAACCCCTCCCGCCAGAGCGACGGCGTCCCACCTCTCTCCCCTCACGTCGATGCATCCTATCGAGCTCACTACGTCAACTAGGAGGTCTACTCCCCTGTCCGACGCGAGATCGGCTATGAGATCCATGTCGTGCTCAATGCCCGTCGATGTCTCATTGTGGACCACCACCAAGACCTCCGAGTCGTCCAAGGAGGACTCCAGCTCCTCCTGGGCGGGGGTCTCTCCCCAGGCCGAGCTGACCCTCCTCACTTCCCTCGCATAGATTGATGAGATCTCCGCCAACCTCTCCCCGAACTTGCCGTCGACTATGGCCGCAACTCTCCTGCTCCTAACGAAACCCGACAGGACGGCCTCGAGTCCCGCGGTGGATGATCCGCTGATGATGACGACATCCCCCATCGCACCGAAGAGGGGCCTCATCCCTTCCATTATCTCGCCGTACATCCTCGAGAACTCCTCTCCCCTGTGATAGGGCATAGGCTCACTCAGAGCTCTCATGACCTCGGGACTGGGGTTTACCGGGCCGGGGATGAAGCTAATCTTGGAACCACCTGCCAAGGATTCCCATCACCTCCCTGACTATCCTCCTATCTGACTCCCTCGTGTTCCCTCCTATGTGGGGCGTGAGGATCACGTTCTCCAACCTGCTCAACCTCTCGTATGCATCCTCCCCGAAAGGCGGTTCCTTCGGAAACACGTCAAGAGCCGCTCCCGCCAGTTTCCCGCTCTCTAGGGAGTCTATGAGGGCCTCTAGATCGATGAGTTCCCCCCTACCCACGTTGATTATGTAGGCCCCGTCCTTCATGAGGGAGAGCTCCCTCCTCCCTATCATCCCCTTGGTCTCCTCCGTCAGGGGTGAGGCTAGGACCACTATGTCGCTCTCCCTCAACAGTTCCTCTAGGGGCTTCCCTCCATCCCTGTACTTGTCGTAGAAGCTGACCTTCATCCCCACGGCCCTGAGCAGACTGGCTATCTCGGATCCAACCACCCCCATGGATATTATGCCGACGCTCTTCCCGGAGACCTCGAACCCCTTCAGCCTCCTCTTGACCCACTCCCCCTCGCGCATCCTCCTGTCGCCCAGGCTGATGCCCCTGGCCAGATCTAGGATGAGGCCGAGGGTGAGCTCAGCCACAGCCCGGGCCCTAACGGGAGCCCTCTCAACTATCACGGCCCTCCTCTTTGCCTCAGACAGGTCTATGTGGTCGAGGCCATGGGTGGCGGTGATCACGAGCTTGAGGCGACCTGCCACCCTGAACTCCTCCGGCCCCAGGCTCTTACTGGTCCTGATTACGACCACCGTGGCCTCATCTAGCCTGTTCCAGTCCCTCGTGACCTCGCCCAGGCTCTCAAGCCTGTGATCCAACTCCTTGGGCAGGTTATCAGCCAGCAGGAAGAGCTCCTCCCTGTCAGGGCTCAGTGAGAAGTCATCTCCTGGGGATACTTTGGTTACGCCCTCCAATCCGGGGTCCACGTCGCTTATGACGACCAATCTATCCTTGAGCGTCCTGGTGACCCTCATTGCCGCCGTTAATGAGGAGCCGAAGTCATCATGCGGATTTAACAGGCTCCTCAGATACCCAGCCCTGAAGATGGGCTCGGATGCGGCGAGGAAATCCGGTTCAGTCAGTATTGACGCCGTGGGCGCCAGTCCCCACCCGAGGGAGGCGATCACCCCCCTCTTCCTCACCTCGGGGAGCCAGCTCAGCCTCTCCCGGGGGATCGCCAGCTCGTAGAATTCCTCCTCCCTGACGCCAGACAGGATCCTGGACAACCTGTCCACGCACGGCTTCCAAAAGTAGGAGCAATCACTCAACTCTCCAAAGGACACCACCTCGGAGGTGCGAAAGGCTGACACCTCCAAGGAAGGCCCCATCTAACCTCAGGGCGATGAGACCCCTCATGAGATCACCTCTGCGTGCGACTCCCCAGACACTATATAAAGGTAATCCGCAGGTTCCCCCGAATGCCGTCCCACCGCCGTTCCGCGCGCATCCCTAATCTACCCTCCCCCGCCGATTGGGTGGGGAGATGAGATGGTGTGGAAAAAGCCCATCTTGATCTTGGCCAGCGTCTCACTGATAGCCCTGCTTACACTCCCCGTCTACGCTCAAGCGGGTACCGAGGAACTGGCTAGGAAGCTGATTCAGTCGTACAAGAATGTCAAGTCCTTCCTCCAGGGTATAATGGGCAATCTGGATGACGAGACGGCCAGCAAGGTAGAAGATGCCATAGCTAGGGCCGATCCGCTGATCGAGGAGGCAAATTCCCTTATCTCCTCCGGAGAGTACGAAGCCGCGGTTGAAAAAGCCAGAGAAGCCCTCTCAGTGATAAGAGATGTGCTGAAGGAGATAAAGGATGTCGACGTCATAAGGGAGGGAGCAAGGCTCAGGATAGTCATTGGAAGGCTGAGCAGGGCGGTAGCTAGGGTTGAGAGGGTGATACAGGCCTTGGAGAACAGGGGAGTGGACACCACGAACTTCACCTCCCAAGTGGAGGAGATAAAGTCCCTCTTGGAGGAGGCCAAATCGCTCCTCAAGTCCGGAGACTTGGAAGGGGCTCGTGCGAAGATAGAGGAGGCGGTCAATGACCTAAAATCCCTATACAGCGATGTGAGGGGAGCTGCGAAGGAGCACCTCAACCTGACCAGGGAGAAGGTCCTAAACAGGGTGAAGAGGATTGAGAGGGCCTCTGAGAGGTGCGTCGTCAGGCTGGACCTGATCTACAAGAAGCTCATGAGGGAGAACAGGACGGAAGACGCTGAGAAGGTACTCAAACTGAAGAACAGCATAGAGAGGACGCTGCTTTCTCTGAAGAGGCACGTTGAAAATGGACAGAGGTTCCTAGCGCTGGAGGACGTGAGGCAGCTCTTCAGGTACCTCAGGGTCTGCCGCAGGATAGGTACCTGACCGCATTATTTTTTCCTTCCCACCGAGGGACATCCCGATGAGGCGGGCTCCCCCACTACTCGCAACTATATTGATCGTAACGCTCACCACAGCCTTGGGAGGCCCGGCGAACGCGATAATAGATGTGTATCCGGATGGGTGGTGCACGGTCAGCATCGTAACGCCGGTTGAGGATCCGATAGTCGAGATCCCGCTCCTTGGGCAGCCCACCCTCCTAACAGTCGTGGACGAGGAGGGCCTCCCCCTCAACTACACGCTGAAGGGTGACACCGTCGTGGTGGATGCCGAGGTGGCTGATGAGATCAACGTGACTTACGAGACTCAAAGCCTGACCTACAAGAGGGGCCTCGTCTGGAGCCTGAACGTGTCGACCACGTCATACTCGCTCGTGTCGATCAGGTTGATGGGGGACCCCGACGTGGTGGGCCTCTCCAAGACCCCTGTTTCGATAAGAGAGGGGCCCTCCTACCTTGAACTGACGTTGGAACCTCCCTTCACCTTGGATTACGTGTACACAGCCCCTCCCAGGGAGGGAAGAGTGGGGGATAACCTCCCGTACTATCTCCTGGCCCTGTTGCCGGCTCTGGCGATGGTTCTCTTCCTTCTGAGCAAGAGATCCCGTAACAGGAGGTTCGAACTGGACTCAACGGATATGAGGATCCTCAGCTCGCTTGCGGAGGGTGAGAAGAGCCTCTCAGACATAAGGGAGGAGCTGTCCCTCCCCAAGACCACTGCCTGGAGGAGGGTGAGGCGGCTGGAGGGAAAGGGGCTCGTGGAGGTGGAGAGAACCAAGTCGGGGAGCCTGGTACGCCTGTCCAAGTTGGGTAAGGATGCGCTCAAGGACAGGGGTCACATCCGTTAGGGAAAGGAGATATTAAATCGGGGATCGCTCCCACGGTGAAGTCCATTCCGAGGATCAGGAGGGAACTCCTCATAGTCCTGCTCAGCTCCTTCCTAGCCGGGATGACCATCTCCCTCTACCAGCCAATATGGCCCTTCCTGGTGGAGGAGGCAGGCGTTGACGCCGCGACTTACGGGATCATAGCCTCGGGAGCTAACCTCATGGAGTTCGTTTTCAGGTGGGCATTCGCAGCATTCGCCTCCCCCTCCCTCACCTTTCTGATAGGCTCCCTCGGCATATCCCTCTCCTCCGGTCTACTGCTGGTGGGCGTGTCGCCAGCTGTGATCTTCGGCTCCCTCGCCTTGGCCAGGCTGGGCAGGGCCCTGCACATAATGGGGAGGAATCAGGTCACCAGCCTGCTCTTCAAGAGGAAGGTAGGGACCGCCTTCAGCTCGGTGAGGGTCTCGTGGCAGGTGGGGGCCATCCTCGGACCAGCCGCGGGGGCGCTCTTGGTGGCGGTGGCTACTAGGGACTTGGTCCTCGCGTTGGGCCTGTTTCTGGGGTTGATCTCCACCGTGCTGATCTCCCCGATGATAAAGGAATTCGGAGTCAAGGGCAAGGGCAGAATCTCCTTCTGGAAGGGGTCCCTCACCCCCGAGATCAAGGGGATAGTGGCCCTCACCATAGTCAACAACTTCGCGAGGAACTCCTTCCTGCCGTTCCACCTGGTCATGGCCCCCGCGATCTTCGGCGCCGGCGTCGAGCATGTGGCGATGGCTGCGGTCATAGAGACCCTGACGTCCACCTTGGCCGGGATACCGGTTGGATGGCTCTCGGACAGGGTGAGTGATAAGAGGTCGGTCCTCGCCCTCTCGGAGCTCTTCATGGTCTCGGGGATAGCGGTGTACATCGTGCCGGACGCGGGAATACCGGGCTTCCTCATCTCTGCCTTCCTGCTGGGGCTGGGCATGTCGAGCTACGCCCCCATAGCCACCGCCACGGTGTCCGAGATGGCCCCCGAAAACCCGCAGGATGCGGTGGCGTTCCTCTCAACGGCCATATCCTTCTCCAGACTGCCAGCCCCCCTCGTGACCGGCGCTCTCATAGCTGCCTTCAGCTACCACACCGCCTTCGGATTCTCCGCAGCCTGCCTTGCCTTTGTCGGCATCTACATGGCTATTTCCTATATCAGATCGGTGAGGAGCTCCTGAATGGGATTCAGGGCCACCTCGTGAGATCCGCGAAAAGTTGAAAAAACGGTCGGTATATGGCCATGAAACATCGGCCGGGAAAATGTGGAAGGGGGAGGGATCAGCTGAGCCCGAATTCCAGCAGCTCCCCTAGACCGATCACCGGTTCCTTGATTCCGACTTCCCTGAGAACGGCCCATAAGGTTGCGGAGTTGCTGGAGATAACCGGCTTACCTAGATCGACCTCCAGTGCCTCGAGCACCTCGAAAGTTCTGAAGTTGGTGCAGCTTATGAACAGGCCATCGGCATCGCGATGGAAGGCCGCCTTCCCCAGCCTGTACGCGACTTCCGGTGCCTGCCTCCCTATCTCTATGTTGTCCTCTATGCCAAGCCCTATCATCGAGACGACCTTGAACCCGTTCCCCTCGAGGAACTCCTCCTCCTTCTTGTTAACCTCGTCTATGTAGGGAGTGGCCACGGCCACGCTCTTCACGTCCAGATGGCGGAGGGCTTCCACTACAGCCGTGGCAGTGGCCACCGCCTTGACCCCCGTCATCCTCTCGATCCTCTCGGCTATCCTCTCGTCGTAGCCCACCCCGCCGACCAGGCTCCCGGTGGTGCATCCGTAGGCTATGACGTCGACGCCGGCATCGGCCAGCATGTCAGCGGCGAGCTCCACGTACTCCTCCATCCTCTTGAGCTCCTCGACGTTGACCTTCCTGAGCCTGACCCTAGCGACGTGAAGGGACACACCATCAGGCAGGACGCTCCTGAACTCCTCCTCCATCGTGGTGTTGGAGGAGGGCACTATGAGACCGACCCTGGCCCTCCAACCGTACATCCTCACAACCCCAGATAGGCCCTCTTCACATCCTCGTCCTTCAATAACTCCTCACCAGTTCCGGATTTAACTATTCTCCCGGTCTCCAAGACGTATGCTCTGTCGGAGAGCTTCAGTGCCTGATAGACGTTCTGCTCGACCAGTAGGATCGTGTAACCCTCCTCCTTCAGCCTCCTGACGAGGTTGAGGATCATTATGACGAGCTTGGGCGCCAGGCCGAGGGAGGGCTCGTCCAGCATCAGGATCTCGGGCCTTAGGATCAGCCCCCTGGCTATCGCCAGCATCTGCTGCTCTCCGCCGCTGAGCGTACCGGCTAGCTGATTCCTCCTCTCCCTGAGGATGGGGAACAGGTTGAACACCTCCTCCAGCGTGTCTTGGAACTTCTCCCTGGCCCTTTTAGTGTAGGCTGCCGCCCTCAGGTTCTCCATGACCGTGAGCCTCGGGAAGAGCTGCCTACCCTCTGGCACGTGGGCTATCCCCATCTCCACCCTCCTGTGAGGCTCCTCTCTCGTGATATCCCGGCCCTCGAACACTATGGTTCCGGACCTGGGGATCAGGAGCCCCGATATGGTCTTCATTATGGTGGTCTTCCCTGCCCCGTTCGCGCCCACTATGGACGTAATGGTTCCCTTCTCCACCTGGAAGGAGACGCCCCACAGCGCCTGGGCGTCGCCGTAGAACACATCAACGTCCCTGACGTCCAAGAGACTCATAGCTCCTCCCTCCCCAAGTAGGCCTCTATCACCCTGGGATCGCTCGCTATCTCCTGTGGCGTTCCCTCCGCTATCTTCACCCCGTAATCCATCACGATTATCCTCTCCGAGATGTTCATCACGGCCCTCATCACGTGCTCCACCATCAGGATCGTCACGCCCGACTCGTTTATCTCCCTGAGCAGCTTCAGAAGCTCATCAACCTCCGAGGGGTTGAGCCCGGCGACGACCTCGTCCAGCAGTAGCAGCTTGGGCTCGGTCGCCAGCGCCCTCGAAAGCTCGAGCCTCTTCTTCTCGGGCAGGTTGAGGGATCCGGCCCTCATGTTCCTCTTCTCGTAGAGGCCGGTGAGCTTCAGCACCTCCTCAGCGCGCCTTCTGGCCTCGTTCACGTCCGGGTG
>WAOH01000024.1 GCA_015521385.1 Thermoproteota archaeon | reverse complement strand
GAAAGCAGGTTGGTCTGCTCTCCTTCATAATGGGCATGTTCGGCGTGTTCATCTCCTTGCTCTTTTCCTACAGCAGAGCAACCTCCTTAGCGGCCCAGAACTACCCATTGGAACTCATAATGGCCAGACTCTTTCAGGAGGTGAGCGGTTTCATTGCGCTTTCGTTAACCGTCATGTTCGTTGGCAGCGCGATAGAGAGCTTCGCCAACAGGAACGTGAACGCCTTCGAGAAGTTGATGGGGGCTGGCCTCGTCCTCTCGCTCTGGATGTCCTTCTACTTCATAGGCCAGTACATGGAGGGCAGCATAGGTCTACTCAGGTTCCTCGCTATGCAGCTCGGGGCGCTTGTTTTCGCGATATCAGTATTCTTCATAACCCTTAGACTGGGTAAGATCTTCAGGGAGAGAGGATGGGAGTGATATGTAGAGATCGGCGGCTTTCTTCAGAGCGGTACTGAATCCAGGCTCCGCTCCGATCACGATGACCTCCTTTCCCTCCTCCTTGGCCCTGTGAACTATAGGCATGTAGGCCGCGCTCCTAGCCACGAGCACAAGGGAGTCTATCTTCTCGTTGTAGACCGCGTCCATGGCAGCTATGGTGAAGTCCACCTCGACCTTCCCAGTGGATATGACGGCCCTGAAACCAGCGTTGACCACGGCCTCCACCAGCTTCTCTGGCGCCTTCCTATCCAAGACCACGGTGGCAACGCGGATCCTCCCCTCCTCCTCGGCCAGTCTGCGTATCTCCTCGAGGTCAATCCCTAGCTCCTTTCTCAGAATGTTCGGTCCATCCACAATAATCGCCAGCTGTTTTCCCTTCTTCTTCCTTACACTCCTGAGGACTTTCATCTCTATCGGTTGGTCCGCCACCTCATAACTTAAATAGACTACTTCCCTCATGCCCTGAGGCCAAATGTTCTGTCCCAAGTGCGGAACCCTCATGAGGCCCAAGAAAGTGGGTAAGGAGCTGGTCTACTACTGTCCCAGTTGCGGATATGAGATGAAGGGTAATCCTGGGCGGTCTACGGCTGTGGTCACCAAGGTCGCTTCTGATAGCGATGGCGTGATAATAGCTGAAGGGGGTAAGAAGCTGGCCGCGCCTATAGTCGAGGCTAAGTGCCCTAAATGCGGTAACGACAGGGCTTACTTGGAGATAGTCCAGACGAGGGCTGCAGACGAGCCTCCCACGAGGATATACACATGCACCAAGTGCGGATACACTTGGAGGGAGTACGCCTGATCACAGGGAGGTAACGGCCCTGAGGGCCACCCTCACCAAGTCGGTTTGATCCGGGTGCATGAAGGTCAGACCGCGCGACACGAACGGTGACACGACCAAGAACACGCCACCGCTCCTTAACGCCCCGCCTCGGACGTTATACCAGTGGGTGAGGGCGAGGATCACGGACATCTCCATCTCCGTGGCCAAGACGCCCATTTTAGACAGGAAATCAAGTCTCTTCCTCCCGGATTCCGGATCTGTAGATAGTTCGGGGTCCTCGAATTCGTATAGAGCATCCTTCGTGTGAGTCACTCCCACATGGAGGTCCTTCCCCCTCTCGTACCCCAGCTCCCTCGCCGCTGTCTCCAGAGCCCTCACGACATCTTCGTCGGATATCAGGGGATAGTCCCCGATTATCCTCCTGGATACTTGGTCGTCCGAGATGACCGCCTTTGATACCACGAGATGTCCCACCTCCACGTGGGGCTGGAGGCTGCCGCAGGTCCCGGCCCTCACTAGGATTCCTCGACGATCCATAGCCTCTATCACCTCTCTAACCACTATAGACGCGGAAGACGGACCCATCCCCGTATCAACGACCGCAACTTCCTTCCCATCGTAGCTGCCCACGGCTATGAGCTGTCTTCCCTCATCAATCAGCCTGCCCCCTATGACCTCCGAAATGAGGGACACCCTCCTCCGGGATCCCACCAAGATCACTCTGGAGGGAAGAGATCCCTTGGGGATCCTCAGGTGGTAGAGCTTCAAGAGATCACCAATCCAAGGGTCTGGGCATCCTTTAAGAAGTTGGGATAGGAGTCCGCCACCCACTCCTCCCCCCTTACCTCGCACCCC